>NZ_JAPVLS010000037.1:60757-89003 GCF_027158125.1 Streptomyces sp. H39-C1 | reverse complement strand
CTGAAATCAGCATCGCCTCGTCGGGGGCGGGAACGCGATAACCGAACATTTCGTCTCCTTTAAGGGGCGTCGGTGACGCCGCCCAACGCATCCAGGGGATCTGCCCACTCGATGACGCCGACCTGCCGGGTCCCGCGGGACTCGATGACGAGCACGGTCGTCCCGCGCGGCAGGGGCTCCTCGGACCAGGCGAGGAAGGTCTCGGTTCCTCCTCTGACGCGCACCAGGATCTCGCCGGGTCCGGCGGATCCACGCGTGGCGATAAGAAGCTCCCCCGTGCAGCCGATAACGGCCTCGTCCTGCGCCATTGCCGACTGCCCCTTCGTCGTAGTGGTCCTGGGATATTGACCATAGTCCTCATGCCGGCGGCGGCCTATCCTCGGGGACCCGGTGGGTCGCATACGGGGAGGTCCGAGCGGGTCGGGGCCCCTGCGGAGGGCGTCCGGGACGGAGCTCGTGGTGCCCGCCGGTCAGGTGCCGGGCAGGGCGAACTCATAGACGAGTTGGGCCGGGCCGGGTGGCAACTGGAGGTCGGTGACTTCCAGGACGCGGCCGTGCTGATCCGCGATGGTCCGGCGAATGGTCAGCTTCGCCTGGTCCGGGGCGGCGGGCCGGGGGTTGTGGACCGGGGTGAGATCGATGGTGTCGCGCCGGTGGGGGCGCAGATCGGCGTCGATCATCCACTGGTACAGGCCGCGCAGGTTGCCGCGGTGCGGCTCGGGCGAGGCGCGGCGGTGCTCGGCCAGTCGCGGTATCTCGGCGAGCGCGACCGGTGAGAAGTACGACGTCGCGTTCGCCAACTGGGCCCCGGGCGCCTGCTCGACCCGCTGGTGGACGAGGGTGGGGGTGCCGGGGGTGAGGCCGAGCAGGCAGGAGATGTCGACCGGGGCGGGCGCGGTGCGCAGAACGCCGAAGTCGTCGTCGATCCCTTCGGGCGTGACGGGCGCCGTATCGATCAACTGGCCCGGCAGCGCAACCGGGACGACCGCGGCGCGGGTGCCTCTGCGTCCGGTGGTGACCATGCGGCGGTCGCGCAGGAGCTGCAGGGCCTGGCGTACGGTCTGCCGGTTGACGCCGAAGCGGTCGGCCAGCAGACGCTCGGCGGGCAGTCGGTCTCCCGGGGCTATGCGGCCCTTGTCGAGCTCGGCCTGGAGCTGGTCGGCGATCCGCTGGTAGAGCGGACGTGCGGGCGGGGCGGAGCGGGAGGAACGGGGCACAGCGGGTGATCCCTTCCCATCGGGAGTGACGCATGGTGATCGCACATGTGAGATCCGTTCCCCATATTTATCATTGGTCTATACCTGTCGCGAGCATTACTCGTCAGTACGCCAGGTATTGGCGCGAACTCGCAGTTACCGGACCCGATCCGCGGCGCCTCGCGGTTTGTCAGTGATTGAGCATGGCGAAGCCGGACCCCCGCAAGGTGACCAGCACATTGCCGAGGGCGTAAGGGACGGTGCGCCTCCGGACGCAGGTCCGGCCGTGCGCACGTTCCGTAAGGTTCGCGGCTGGGGTTGAGAGCGCGTGCCGGCCGGGACGGCGCCGGGGAACCCCTCGGCGCCGGCCCGTACCGAACCGTTCAGCGCAGGCGGTCGCCGTCCCGGTCGCGGGTGCGGCTGCTGGTACCAGTGCCGCTGCGGTCGCGGCTGCGGTCGCTGCTGCGGCTCCGGAAGAACTCGTCGGGATCGAGGTCTCCGTCGATGAACTTCCCTGCCACGAAGCCGATGGCGCCGAGCGCCGCCACGAGCAGGAACGCACCGAACCCGCCGAACCACCCGGCGAACGCCAGGGCCATTCCCACGCCCAGGCCGACCAGTGCCGTGTTCATCGTCCGCCCACCGTCTCCCGCGCCGGTCCGCCGCTCACTGGACCCGCTGCTCCCGCTCGTCCTCGTCGTCCTCTTCGTCCGGCAGCTTGACGTCGCCGATCGCGATGTTGACCTCGACGACCTCGAGCCCGGTCATCCGCTCGACCGCGGCGATCACGTTCTCCCGCACCGCGTTGGCGACATCGACGATGGACACGCCGTAGTCGACGACGAGGTCGAGGTCGAGAGCGGTCTGCGTCTCGCCGACCTCCGCCTTCACCCCGCGGGTGACGGACTTGGCGCTGCCCGGCACCCGGTCGCGCACGGCACCGAAGGTACGGGAGAAGCCGGTGCCCAGGGCGTGCACGCCCACGACATCGCGGGCGGCCAGACCGGCGATCTTCTCCACCACGCCGTCGGCGATGGTGGTCCGGCCGCGTGATCCCGCATCGCCGCGCGCTGGCGCCTTGCTCCCGGGGTTGGGGCGATCCGGTTCGGGCTTGGTCCGCGCTGTGCTGTCGCTCATGATGAGTCGTCCCTTCGTTGGGCTGCTCTACGTCCCACGCTAAGCACGGGTCACCGCCACCGCGCGCGGAGAGCGGCCCGGGGGCGGTCGGGGGACAGCCGGGGGGCGTCGCTCCGGGGGTGCCGGCCCCGGTCAGCGGGCGGCGAAGTCCTGGGTCCACCATGGACCGTTCGGGCGCATGCTCACGCCGACCCCGATCTCCTTGAACGCGCAGTTCAGAATGGTGGAACGGTGGGCGGCGCTCTTCATCCACGCGGCCATGGCCGCCCGCGGGTCCTTGGCGCCCTTGGCGATGTTCTCGCCCCACCGCGTCCACGGGTACCCGGCGGAGGTCAGCCGGGCGCCGGGGTCCTTGCCGTCGGGTGTCGCGTGCTCGTAGTAGTCACGGGCGGCCATGTCGTCGGAGTGCGCCTGGGCGGCCGCCGCGAGTTTCCCGTTCGCCGTGACAGGCCCGCAACCGTGTTTCAGGCGTTCCACGTTGACGATCCCCACGACCTGCTGGGCCCGCCGGTCCGTGCCGGCCAGGGCGGTACCCGCGCCGGTCGGGGCGGTACCCGTGACGGCCGGGCGCGGGGCCGCCGCAGCGCTGTGACTCCCCACCGCGCCGACGATGAGGCCCGCGGCCACCAGCCACGCCGAGGTGTGTGACCGGTGCCGCCGGGGCGGTTCGACGGGAGGCGACGGCGGGGACCCGGAGTCGGGGTTCACGGGGCGTACCTTCCGGGGTCTGTCAGTGGCTCGCCGTACGGTGGACACGTCGTGTCCGGGACGCACGGACGAGGATCCGGTGAGGGCCGAGGACTGAGGGCTGAGGCGATGGCAGAGGTACTCGTGCGGATCGTGGGCCGGGAGCTGCCCGGGGCCGCCTGTGGCGACCACAAGGACGTCCACGTCGGGATCCAGCGGGGGTCGGTACCGGACGCCGTGGTGTCGGCGGACGCCGCTGAGGTGGTCTTCGAGACCGCCGTCACCCTGCTCACCGCGCCGGACGGAACGGCCGACTTCCGCGGGCCCCATGTCCAGGGCCGCCGCGGCGGCCGGTTCCTCTATCTGATGTGGGGCGAACAGCCGCCCGGCGGAGCGTTCGCGATGTTCCGCCGGGCCAAGCTCCACCTGGGCGACATTCCGGCCGAGAACCTGGCGGCCGCCCGCGCCGGAGGCGGCTGCCTCCGGGCGGACCTGGGACTGACCGACGGCTTCGGCCTGCCCCTGTGCGCCTCGGTTCACCCGCCCCGGGTGACCTGGAGCGTGGTCGCCGGTCGCTGACAGGTGCGCCGGCCGGCTACTTGCCCGCCTCGTCGGTGGGCGGACGCGTGCCGCCGATCTGCTCGTTCAGTTTCTCCTGAGCCATGTCGACCTGGCCGCTGTACTTGTTCTGGGTCTTCTGGTCGACGACGTCGCCGGCCTTCTCGACACCCTGCTTCGCCTGATCCTCGTGACCCTTGAGCATGCCTTTGATCTTGTCGAGCATGGACATGTCGGACCTCCTCGCGTGATGGACAACACCTTCAGGATCTACGCAGAGGACAGGGTTCGCATTACGGGCGATCTACGGCGGGCCGGCCGGCCCGCCCGGCCCGGCTCCGGCGCTCAGGCCGAGTGGACCGCCACCGCCAGCACCAGCAGGACGGTGACGACCGCGCAGATGCCGTGGGCGACGACCGCCGTCACGGGAAAGTGCCGCTCGGCGGTCCGCTCGGCGTGCGCATGGCGCCCGGGGCTGGGAAGCCAGCGGAACAGCATCATCAGGCCCAGGGACGCCACGACGAGCACGACGCCGCAAGCCGCCCACGCGGAGGCCATCAGGTCGCCGAAGAGGAAGACCGTCCACGCGGCCAGGCCGACCACGGCCAGCAGGATGTGCCCCAGGATCAGCGAGACCGGTAACCGGGTGATGCCGGCCTCGCGCTGCCGCAGGCCACCGTGGCGCAGCCAGATCGTGAACAGGTACGCCCCCAGGGAGGCGGTGAGCAGCCAGACGCCCAGAGCAACAGAGCCCATTCCCCCGCACCTCGTTCGATCGCTGTCCCGTGCCGCGTCCACGACGGTCGGCGCGGCGCCGCGCCCCCATCAGAGCGCCCCTCCGGATGCGGCCCGGGACAAACATTCCTTGCTTAACCCGAAAGGATGAACCGGGACGGTCCCTCACGGACCGGCGGGAGGCACTGCGCTAGCGCGTGGCCGGGCCGGACACCAGGGGTGCCCGGCCCGGCCACGGCCGCGTCAGGAGGACGCGCCGGGCAGCGTGCTCCGGACCTCGCGGGCGGCGGTGACGAGGTTCTCCAGGGAGGTTCTGACCTCCGGCCAGCCGCGGGTCTTCAGACCGCAGTCCGGGTTGACCCACAGCCGCTCGGCGGGAATCGCCTCAAGGCCCTTGCGGAGCAGGGCCGCCGCCTCCGCCGCGCTGGGGATCCTGGGGGAGTGGATGTCGTAGACACCCGGACCGACCTCGCGCGGATAACCGGCGGTGGCCAGTTCGCCCGCGACCTGCATGTGAGAGCGGGCGGCCTCCAGGCTGATGACGTCGGCGTCGAGATCGTCGATGGCCTGGAGGATGTCACCGAACTCCGCGTAGCACATGTGGGTGTGGATCTGGGTGTCCGGACGGACCCCGCCGGCGGTGAGACGGAAGGCCTCGGTCGCCCAGCCGAGGTACTCGGCATGCCCGTCGGCGCGCAGCGGCAGCGTCTCGCGCAGCGCGGGCTCGTCCACCTGGATCACCGAACTGCCCGCCGCCTCCAGATCGTTGACCTCGTCGCGCAGGGCGAGCGCGACCTGGCGGGCGGTGTCGCCGAGCGGCTGGTCGTCACGGACGAAGGACCAGGCCAGCATGGTGACGGGCCCGGTGAGCATGCCCTTGACCGGGCGGGCGGTGAGGGACTGGGCGAACCGTGTCCAGCGGACCGTCATCGGCTCGGGGCGGGAGATGTCCCCGGCGAGGATCGGCGGCCGGACGTAACGGGTCCCGTAGGACTGGACCCAGCCGTGCTGGGTGGCGAGGTAGCCGGTCAGCTGCTCCGCGAAGTACTGCACCATGTCGTTGCGTTCGGGCTCGCCGTGCACCAGGACGTCGATGCCGGCCGTCTCCTGGAAGGAGAGGACCTCGCGGATCTCGGTCTCGATACGGGCGTCGTACGCGGCGGTGTCGATGCGCCCCGCCCGCAGATCGGCCCGTGCGGTGCGCAGTTCGGTGGTCTGCGGGAACGAGCCGATCGTGGTCGTCGGCAGCAGCGGCAGCCCGAGGTGGGCGCGCTGGGCAGCGGCCCGCTCCTCGTAGGACTGGGAGCGGCGGGCGTCGCTGTCGGTGACGGCCGCGGCGCGGGTCCTGACCGCCGGGTCGTTGGTGAGGGCGGAACCGGCCCGGGACGCCAGGTCGGCGCGGTTGGCGGCGAGTTCGGCCGCGATCGTGTCGGTGCCCTGGGAGAGCCCGCGCGCCAGGGTGACGATCTCGGTGGTCTTCTGCCGGGCGAAGGCCAGCCAGCGGGCGATCTGCGGGTCGATGTCGCGCTCGGCCGTGGCGTCCAGCGGGACGTGCAGCAGGGAGCAGGAGGAGGCGACGTCGACCCGTTCGGCCAGCCCGAGGAGCGTGCCGAGGACGGACAGCGACTTCTCGTAGTCGTTGATCCAGGTGTTGCGGCCGTTGACGACGCCCGCCAGCAGGCGCTTGCCGGGCAGCCCGCCGACGGCCGCGAGGTCGTCGAGGTTGCCCGCGGCGGGACCGGTGAAGTCCAGCGCCAGCCCGTCGATGGGCGCCTTGGCGAGGATCGGCAGGGCCTCGCCCAGCCGGTCGAAGTAGGACGCGACCAGCAGTTTCGGCCGGTCGGTGAGACCGCCCAGCACTCGGTAGGTGCGTGCGGCGGCGTTGAGTTCACCCGGGGTGCGGTCCTGGACCAGGGCCGGCTCGTCGAGCTGCACCCACTCGGCTCCGGCGGCGAGCAGATCGCCGAGCACCTCGGCGTACACCGGCAGCAGCCGGTCGAGGAGCGTCAGCGGTTCGAAGTCCGCCGCGACGCCGGGGGCGGGCTTGGCGAGCAGCAGATAGGTGATCGGACCGACGAGCACCGGGCGCGCGGTGAGGCCGAGCGCGAGTGCTTCCTTCAGCTCGGCGACCTGCTTGGTGGAGTCGGCGCTGAAGACGGTGTCCGGGCCCAGTTCGGGCACCAGGTAGTGGTAGTTGGTGTCGAACCACTTGGTCATCTCGAGCGGCGCGACGTCCTGCGTGCCGCGGGCCATGGCGAAGTAGCCGTCCAGGGCGTCGGCGGCGACCGCGGCGCGGTGCCGTGCGGGAATCGCGCCGACCATGACGCTGGTGTCCAGGACGTGGTCGTAGTACGAGAAGTCGCCGGTCGGGACCTCCTGGATGCCGGCGTCCGCGAGCTGCCGCCAGTTGGTGCGGCGCAGCGCGGCGGCGGCGTCCCGCAGGGCGTCGGCGCTGACGTCGCGCTTCCAGTAGCCCTCGATCGCCTTCTTCAGCTCCCGGTTCCGGCCCTGCCGGGGGTAGCCGTGCACGGTGGAACGTGCGGTGGCGGACGTGCTGGTCATGGAACTCTCCTTCGCGAGTGTCTCCCATAGGACCCCGGGAGAATCGACGGCGCGAAGGGAACACAGACCGGACGGGATCACGTCACTGAAGCGCCGGAACGCCGCACGTGCCCGTCTGATGTGTACTCCGACCCGCCCTCGAGGTCTCCGGAATCACCGTGCGCCGTTGGGGGCGCGCGGGCAGTGGCAGGTCTTCGGACTCGCGGGCACGTCTCGTACGGACACGAGACACCTACTGGCCGTCGCTTCCCAGATCCCGGCTCGGGTCCCAGTGCGTATGACGGCGGTCGTTCCCACTCACCGCTGCGGGGCAGTCCCGGAATTCCACCGGGTTCCCTCTTACGACGCACCTGTCTGGCGGACAGGGCGAACCAGCTGCACCGTCCAGCCTATGGCCAAAAGGGCGGCCGGGTCAGCATTGTTCAGCCACCGGACGGTGAGCCCGAGCCGGGTCGCGACCCCGACCGCGGCGCTCGACGACGCGGCGAGACGGGCGCACTTCTCCTGGGACGGCACCTGGTACCCCTCGTTCGACGACTACGCGGTCAGTCGCACAGCCGCCGGCACGGCGGGTGCCAGTGAGTACCGGAACATCTCCGTCAACGGCACGCCGACCCCCGTGGGCGGCTGCCAGTTCCGTATCAGGACCGGTGACAAGGTCGTCTTCACCCTGACCGCGTTCTGACCCCCGGCCCGCCGGGGGCGGCAGCCCGCAGGCCGCCCCCGGCGGCGTCACGCCCCGACCGCATGGTGCAGACTCGATGCCGTGAGGAAGATCTTTGTCATCGGTATCGGCGCGGGCGACCCGGACCATCTGACGCTGCAGGCGGTCAAGGCGCTCAATCAGGCCGACGTGTTCTTCGTCCTGGACAAGGGCGAGGAGAAGTCGGACCTGGTCCAGCTGCGCCACGACATCATCGAACAGCATGTGACGCGTCCGCACCGGCTGGTGTCGGCCCAGGACCCGGACCGGGACCGTACGGCGCCGTCACCGGTCTACGCGTCGGCCGTCGGTGACTGGCGCCATCGCCGGGCCGACATCTACGAGCACTTCATCACCTCGGAGCTGGCGGACGACGAGTGCGGCGCCTTCCTGGTGTGGGGCGACCCCGCCCTGTACGACAGCACTCTGGGCATCCTGGAGGACGTGCTCGGCCGGGGGACGGTCGCGTTCGACTACGAGGTGATCCCCGGCATCAGCAGCGTCGCGGCGCTGGCCGCCAAGCACCGGACCGGGCTGAACCGGCCCGCGCGGCCCGTGCAGATCACCACCGGCAGGCAGCTGGCCGCGGGCTTCCCCGAGGGCGCCGACGACGTCGTCGTCATGCTCGACGCGCACCAGGCCTTCGCGCACCTTCCGGACGGCGGTGACGACGTCACGATCTACTGGGGCGCGTACCTGGGCACACCGGACGAGATCCTCGTCGCGGGACGGCTGCCCGACGTCTCGGAGCGCATCCAGACGCTGCGCGCCGAAGCCCGTGCCCGCAAGGGCTGGATCATGGACACCTATCTGCTGCGCAGGACGCCCGCCGGCGACCGGGACGACGCCTGACCCGGCTGCGGGCTACATCAGTACGGCGCGCAGCCACGCGGCCGCTTCCTCCGTGGTCGCCGCCACGGGCACCCCGCCGGGCACCGGCGGGCGGCGGACGACGACGACCGGAATGCCGGCCTCGCGGGCGGCGGTGAGCTTCGCCGCGGTGGCCGGTCCGCCGCTGTCCTTGGTGACGAGGACGTCGATGCGGTGGCGGCGCAGCAGTTCCGTCTCCCCTTCGAGGGTGAAGGGCCCCCGGTCGAGCAGGACTTCGGAGTGCTCCGGAAGCGGTGGCCCCGGGGCGTCGACCGAGCGGACGAGGAACCACAGACCGGTCGTTCCGGCGAAGGCGGCCAGCCCCGACCGGCCGGTGGTCAGGAAGATCCGCCGGCCCAGTCCCGGGAGCAGCGCGGCGGCCTCGGCCAGGGATTCCGCGGGATGCCAGTGGTCGTCCGGGCCCGCCACCCAGCCGGGCCGCCGCAACGCGAGCAGCGGGACCCGGGCGGACGCCGCCGCCTCCGCGGCGTGGAAACTGATGGTGCCGGCGAACGGGTGGGTGGCGTCGATCAGCGCGTCCACCGCGTGCTCGGCCAGCCAGCGGCCCAGCGCCTCGGTGCCCCCGAACCCGCCGATCCGTACCTCGCCGGCGGGCAGCCGTGGTTCGGCCACCCGCCCCGCCAGCGAGCTGGTCACCCGCAGCGCGGGATCGGCGGCCAGCGCCGCCGCGAGCCGGCGCGCTTCCGTGGTGCCGCCCAGGATGAGCACATGTCGTGTCACGTTCGCCGTTCGCTTCCCTCGCGGGGCTGGTGGGCCCGCCGTGCCGCGGTGGGTCCGGCGGGGGGCGGCGTCGCAGTTTATCCGTCATGCAGGGCACTGCCGGGCGGCGCGGTCGGCCTCAGAGGGTGACGAGGGTGACCTCGGTGGCCTTGACGCTCGTCCAGACCGAGGTCCCGTCGGTGAGGCCCAGTTCGGCGGCGGCCTGGTGGGTGATCTCGGCGACGAGATCGGGTGCCTGGTCGGAGGTGATGAGAAGGCGCAGCCGGCTGCCGGAGGAGGTGATCTCGCGGATCGTGCCGGGCCAGACGTTGCGGGGGCTGCCGGCGGGTCGGTCACGGTGCACGGAGACCGCCTCCGGCGCGATGATCGCCAGCGCCCGTGCCCCTTCGGTGAGGGTGTCGGCGACGACGAGCTGTCCGCCGCCGGCCAGCGCGAGGCCGCTGGCGGTCGCCGTACCGGGCCACGCGTTGCGGCCGAGCATCCGGGCCACCCAGGGGGAGCGGGGGTGGCGGGTGACGTCGGCGGGCGACGCGTCCTGGAGGGCGCGGCCGTCTTCGAGGACGAGCACCCGGTCGGCGAGGGCGACCGCCTCGACGGGGTCGTGAGTGACGATCAGACAGACGCCGCCGAAGCCGTCGAGGTGGGTGCGCAGCGTGTGCCGGACATGGGCACGGGTGGTCTGGTCGAGGGCGGCCAGCGGTTCGTCGAGCAGCAGCAGCCGGGGCCGGGCGGCGAGTGCGCGGGCGAGGGCGACGCGTTGGGCCTGGCCGCCGGAGAGCTGCGCGGGCCTGCGGTGGGCGAGATGGCCGACGCCGAGCCGGTCGAGCCACTGCTGGGCAGTGCGGCGCGCCTCGGCGCGCGGGACGTGATGGGTGCGCAGACCGTAGGCGGTGTTGGACAGCGCCGTCAGATGCGGGAACAGCGCGCCGTCCTGCGGAACCCACGCGACACCGCGCTTGTGCGGTGGCAGGTCGGTGACGTCGGTGCTGCCGAGGCGCAGTTCGGCGTGCGCGCGGGGGGTGAGGCCGAGCAGGGCGCGCAGCAGCGTGGTCTTCCCGGCGCCGTTGGGACCGACGATGGCGATGGTGGTGCCGGGCTCCGCGTCCAGGGTCAGCTGGTTGAACCCGGTGACGTCGGTGTGCAGGGACCAACGGTCCGGTGCGGCGGAGGACTTCGGGCCGGGAGTTCCGTCCGAGGGGGAACCGTCCGCCGGAGATCCGCCCTTGAGGAGATTCGGCGCTGCGGGGGAGTCCGTCAACGGATCGGCCGGCGGTGGGCCGTCGTCCACGGGTCGCTTGGAGCTGCTCTCCCGGGTCACCGCCCCGCCGGCCCAGCGGCCGCGCAGCGCGATCAGTACGGCCATGGCGATGACGAGCAGCAGCAGGGAGACGGACGTGGCCGCTTCGGGCGAGTCCTGCAGCAGCAGGTAGACCTCGAGGGGCAGGGTCTGGGTGGTGCCGGGGAGGTTGCCCGCGAAGGTGATGGTCGCGCCGAACTCGCCCAGGGCGCGCGCCCAGGTCAGCGCTGCGCCCGCCACCAGGCCGGGGGCGACCATGGGCAGCGTGACGGTGAAGAACACCCGCACCGGCGGGGCGCCCAGTGAGGCGGCGGTCTCCTCGTAGCTGGGGCGCAGCCCCGCCAGGGTCCCTTCCAGGCTGATGACCAGGAACGGCATCGCCACGAAGGTCGCCGCGACCACCGCCCCGGAGGTGTGGAACGGCAGCACGATCCCGAACGTGTTCTCCAGCCACGGCCCGAGCAGCCCCCGCCGCCCGAAGCCGAGCAGCAGCGCGACACCGCCCACGGTGGGCGGCAGCACCATCGGCAGCAGTACGAGGGAGCGCACCAGCGACTTGCCGGGGAAGTCGACCCGGGCCAGCAGCCATGCCAGTGGCACCCCGAGCACGAGCGACAGGCCCAGCGCCCAGAACGACACCAGCAGTGACAGCCTCAGCGCGGTGGTGACGTCAGGGCTGGTCAGATCGGTCCCGATAGCACCCCAGTCGGTGCGAGACAGGATGCCGACCAGCGGCATCAGCAGGAACGCGATCGCGATCAGTGCGGGCAGCGCCAGCGCGACCGGGGTGCGCGCGCCGCGTGCTCGGCTGCGGATGCGTCTCATCGGCGGTTCCTGGGATCGGGGCAGGCGAAGGCAGTGACAGGGCTGTCCGGTCCCCCGATCCGGACAGCCCTCACAACAGGGGGAGCTGCCGCTTCCCGCACAGGACTACGGCTGCTGGAAGCCCGCCGCCTGCAGGATCTTCTGCGCTTCGGGGGTGCTCAGCCATGCCACGAACGCGGCGGCGGCCTCGCTGTTCTTCGTGGTCTTCAAGGTAGCGGCCGGGTACGAGGCGACGGCGTTCTGCGCGTCGGGGATCTCGATGGCGTCGACCTTGTTCGTGGCGGTCGCGGCGTCCGTCGCGTAGACGATGCCGGCGTCGGCCTCGCCGAGCTCGACCTTGCTCAGGACGGCGCGGACGTTCGGCTCCTGCGAGACCGGCTTGACCACGATCTTCTGCGCGTCCAGGACCTGCTTGCTGTACCGGCCGACCGGGACGGTGGGCGCGGCGAGGACGACCTTGAACTTGGTGTCGGCCAGGTCCTTGAGGGCCGTGATCTTCAGCGGGTTGCCCTCACCGGTGGCGATCACCAGGCGGTTCTTGGCGATGATGGCCGGGGTGCCGGTGTCGGACTTCAGGCCGTCCATGGTCCTGGTGTCCGCGGTCACCAGGGCGTCGGCCGGCGCGCCCTGCTTGACCTGCGCGGCGAGTTCCTGCGAGCCGGCGAAGGAGAACTTCACCGTCGTGCCCGGGTGGCTCTTCTCGTACGCGGCGCCGGCGGTCTTGAACACATCGGTCAGCGAGGAGGCGGCGAGCACCGTCAGCGCGGCCTTGGGCGCTCCGGAGGTGCTGGCGGACGGGGTCGCCGTGGAACCGGCGTCCTTCTTGTCGTCACTGCCGCAGGCCGCCACGAGCGGAACGAACAGGGCGGCGGTCACGATCGCGGCAGCGGCGCGGCGTCTGTCGAAGGCAAAGGACATGAGGGTTGAACTCCCTGGTGACGTGGCTGTTCGGGCCGACCGGTGTCGCCCGAGCGGTTGGTGGAGGCCGCGTCGGGGACGGACGACGCCGCTGGTTGGAGCGGTGGGTCAGGTGCGGTCGATGTGCACGCTGGTGGACTTCACACGGGCGGTGGCCCGCATGCCGACCTCCAGGCCGAGTTCCTCGACGGCTTCACGGGTCAGCAGCGACACCAGCCGATGCGGACCGGCCTGGATCTCCACCTGTGCGGCGACGTCGCCGAGCTTGACCGCGGTGACGATGCCGGGGAACGCGTTGCGGGCGGAGATGCAGGAGGTGTCCTCCTCACCGGTGCCTGTCTGGGCGATCTCGATGGAGAACGCGGCCAGGTCCCGGCCGTCGATCAGTCGGCGGCCGCCCTCGTCGCGGTGGGTCGTCACCCGGCCGGCGTCCGCCCAGCGGCGCGCGGTATCCGGGCTCACACCCAGCAGGCGCGCCGCCTGACCCATCGTGTAGGACTGCATGTGCGACACGTTAGGGGCAATTCCCTGGCATTTGCAATTCATGATGCGAATCTCCATGGCAACTGCCCCGCCCTTAGTGAAAGGTCCAATGGCGGTGGTCAGGCGGTGAGAAGCGCCAGTCCGATCCGGCTCTGGAAAACACTCCAGGTGGAGATCTCCGCGCCGTAGACGCCCGGCACGGGAATGTCGTCACTCATGGGATGTCAGAGGGCGACGACCACATATCCCCTCGGGGTGCCGCCCATGACCCCGACATTGAGGCCGGTGCGCTCGCAGATCAGCGGCGTCGCCCACAGGTCGGCGTCACCGGCGATCGGGCCGATCGTCACCCGGCGCCCGCTCAGGGCGAAGGGCTCGGCGACCGGGGGTCCGCCGCGGGCCGCGTCCCGCACGGACAGGGCGGCTGCGGCGTCCTCCTGGCGGAAGTACCCCGACCCGTCGTCCCCGGCCGACGCCGACGCGGTGTGCAGATATCGCCCGTCCGGCCCCAGGAGCGCGGCGGCGTAGGCCACGCCCGGCTCCTCGATGATGTCGGCCCGCAGGAATTCGTCCCACGCCTGGGTGGCCTTGTCGTTCTGCGCGGCGGCCCCGTCGCGGGGTCCGGCGCCGTTCTCCGGCGACACCCGGCCCTATCCCGTGGCCGCGGATGCGCCGGGAGGCGGGCAGGCCCCGACCCATACGCTGCTGATGTCGCTGATGTAGCGGGCCCCGCAGCGGTCGGAGGGCACCACCAGCTGGCTGCCGGACTCGTCCAGCGCCCCGCCGTCCAGGAGCGTGGCCAGCAGGATGGGCGTGTCCCCGAAGTCGGCGTCGATCTCCGCCCAGGACAGCACCGTGTGGTGCCCGTCCCCGCCGGTGACCGTCAGCAGGAAACGCGAGCGGTCCTTACGCCGCCGGGCGTCGAAGGCGGGCTCCGCGGCGGTGACGACCTCCCGCAGCAGCGGCCCCTCGAAGCGGTGGTGCTGCGGCCCGTTCGTCGCGCAGTCGAAGACCACGTCGGCCCGGTGCTGCTCCCAGCCGTTCCGCAGATCGGCGACGGTCAGGGTGGCCGGCCGGTGCACCTCGCCGCGCAGGAGGAAGGACCGGGTGCGCGGCGGCGCGGCGCGCTGCGGCGTACTGGGTCGGCTCATCCGATTCCCCCTCCGGGCGGTGCACGCGGCGGCTGCTCACAACGTCCTGCCCAATCGTCCGTCCGGAGAATCGTAGATGCAACCTAAAAGCGCTCCTGTTCCTCGTGTATACGAGGTGGGAATGGTGTCTGGACCGGCAGGCGCGGTGTTTCCGCTACGGGAGGCCCGCGGGTGCCGCCTCCTTCTCAGTCGCGGGGCACGTGGGTGGCGATCTCGAGGAAGAAGGCGTCGATGCCCCGCACGGAGTGCAGGAAGTCGTCGAGGTTGACCGGCTTGGTGACGTACGCGTTGGCGTGGTGCTGGTAGGCGTCCGCGATGTCGTCCGGCGTGGACGAGGTCGTCAGGACGACCACGGGGATGGTGGCCAGAGACGGGTCGTCCTTGAGGACGGCCAGCAGTTCGCGGCCGTTCATCCGGGGCATGTTCAGATCCAGCACGATGAGATCGGGGCGGTCGTTGGCCGGGTCCCGCAGGTGTTCCAGTGCGGCGACACCGTCGTTGGCGCGGGCGATGGCCCGGGTCATCCCCTTTTCTGCGAGGGCTTCCTCGATGAGCATCGCATCGGCGGCGTCGTCCTCGACGAGCAGGATGCTGTAGGAGCGGGGAGAGGCGAGGGCGTTCACGGGTTCGCTCCTGCGGAGGTCGGCGGGACGGAACTGAGGGGGTGCCCGCGGCGGAGGGTCTCCGTGGCCGGCCGGTGGGGGAGTGCCGTCCCGCCCTGCTCGGCCGGTGCCGTCAACTGGGCATGGCCGAGTTGGACGGTGGACTCCTCGCGGCGCATGCGCCCACCCTACGGTCGTGTCGATGAGGCGACAATCATGGTCGGCGCGCTGGGCACGATGGCGCGGCTGTACCCCGGGGCGGGAGCGGTTGGCCCTGCCGCTGCCGCGGCGGGGCGGGGTGATCGAGGAGTCGCAGTGACAGGCCTTGCAGGGGCGCGCAGCCACGAGGATCCGGCCGAGCACCCACGCTCCGGAGCGGCTGGGGCCGGCCGGGCCGGCGGTCCCACCGCGGACTGGACGACGCGGCGCTGGCTGACGGCGGGCGCCTGCGCCGCGCTCGTGGTCCTCGCCGTCCTCGCGGCGACCGGGGTGTGGGTCTTCGCCCGCTCCACGGCGATCTCGGACCGGCTGGTGGACGGCAGCACCCCGGCGCTGGTGGCCTCGGTGCGGCTGGAAAGCGCGCTGGTCAACCAGGAGACGGGGGCGCGCGGCTACGGGCTGACCGGGGAACCGGGCTTCCTGGAGCCCTACCGCTCGGGCCTGCGACAACAGAAGGACGCCACCGCGCAGTTGCGGACCCTGCTGGCCGGTGACCGGTCAACGGTCGCCGACCTGGACGAGGTGCTCGCGCGCGCCGAGACCTGGCAGTCCCGGTTCGGCCGGCCGGTGGCCACCGCGCCGGCCGGCGCCCCGGTGGCCCTGGCCACCGAGCGGGCGGACGAGGGCCGGCAGGACTTCAACGCCATCCGCGTCAGCACCTCCCACCTGGAGAAGGACCTGGAGGCCGCCCGCGACCGGGCGCGCACCGAACTGCACCACGTACGGTCCCAGCGCCGCGAGTCCGGCCTGCTGGCCCTGATGGAGCAGGTCCTCGTCGCGGAACGCCCCTACTCCGCGATGTTCGCCACCGTCGCGATGATCTCGCTCCACCCGGACGCCTGCCGGATCGATGTCACGCTGGCCGGTCACGACGAACCGCTCCTCGTCCAGCACGGCACGGCCCGCCCGCTGCCGTCCCGGCCGGGCGTCGCCCTGGGCATCGGTCCCGGCGGCGGCCGGCACACCACCCGGACCGAACTCCCGGCCGCCGCCTCGCTGCTGCTGCACACCGACGGTCTGGTGGAGGGACACAGCGGGCCCGGGCACGAACGCCTGGGGACCGACGGCCTGCTGTCGATCATCGACAGCGCACCGCGGACGACCGGGCGGGCGCTGGTGGACCATCTGACCACCGTCACCCGGAAACTGGACGCCGGACGGCATCTGGACGACCTCGCCATCCTGTTGCTCAGCTGGGACTTCACCGCCCCGGAGGGCACCGGACGCACCGTCTGAACCCCTCGCGATCCGGTTGTCCACAGGCCCGCCGGTGCTGCCGGAGGCATTGTCCGAGCCTCCCCCTAGAGTCGCACCAACGTGATCGCGGCGGCGCTGCGACCGGGGGTGTGGCGTGCGGTGTGCCATAGGTGTGCCATGCCCCGGAACAGGCCGTCTGACCAAGGAGACAGCACATGGGGTGGGTTCCGGCCGGCGACTACGAAGTCGCCCTCGACGACGGGAAAGTGGTCTGCCGCAACGCGGCGGGGCGCCGGCTGAAGACGGTACCGCCGAAGCTGGCCGACGATCCGGCCGTGGTCGGACTGCGCCAGCTGGTGGAGTGGCTGGACCGGCACGAACGGCAGTGCGTCGCCGACGTGGAGCGGTGGATGGTGCGCTCGCTGCCCGTCCCGGTCGCCGCCGTCGCCCAGGTGTGGCAGGACACCGCCTGGCGGTCGGCCCTGCGCGACCTCGTCGTCATGGGGGAGAACGGCGACGTCGCCGGGTTCCTGCGGGACGCCGACCCCGTCCGGGGCCTCGGTCTGGTGGACCTGGACGGTGACACCGTGCGCATCAGCCCCGAGCTGGTCCGCATACCGCACCCCGTGCTGCTGGAAGACCTCGAAGAACTCCGGGAGTTCGCGGTCGAGCTCACCGTGAACCAGCGGGTGCAGCAGCTCTTCCGCGAGGTGTGGCGCCGCCCGGCGGGTCTGGACGCGGAGACCGCCTCGGTCGACGACTACGCGGGCGGCACCTTCAAGGAACTGCGGTTCCTGCACGGCCGTGCCACCCAGCTCGGGTACCGGGCGCGCGGCGGCCAGGCGGTCTGCCCGGTGGTCGAGGACGGCAGAACCGTCGAGGCGCGGATCTGGATCGGCGACTACGAGAGCTACGAGCAGACCGAGACCGGCTCGCTGACCTGGACCGACGGTGCGGGACGGGCGTTGACGGCCGGCCAGGTCGGCCCGGTCGCCTGGTCGGAAGGCATGCGCATGGCGGCGGCCCTGTACGCGGGACGCGACATCGAGGACGAGGAGCAGGCGGCATGAAGACCGACGACATCACCCGGGCCGCGGCGCTGCTCGACGCCGGCGCGATCCTGCGCCCCGGCACCGTCACCCGTGACGACGCCGACGCGCTCACCGCCCGCACCTACACACACCCGGCGCTCGACGACCGGCGCGTGGTGCGCCTGGTGGCGGGCACCCTCGGCGAGGCCGAGGATCTGGCGCTGGACTTCCTCGGGCTCGTCCGTGAACCCGATGCCCCCGAGGTGGGACAGGTCCGCCGCGAGACGCTGGGCTTCCCCGCCTGGGCGCTGGTCAACGACCCCGCCAACGGCCACCACGCCCTCGCCCTCGTCAAGGACATGGAGCGGCTCGCCCGCCAGGCCAAGTCCCGTGCCGGCGCGGCGAAGGACGGCTTCGAAGCTCTCGCCACCCGGCTCGGCCGGGCCGTACCGCACTTCCTGCCGACGTTCTACGAGCAGGCCGCCCGGGTCTTCCTCCAGCACGACAACAGCACCTACGCCGCGACCCTCTTCGGCAAGGCCCGTGCCGCCGAGCGCGTCCACGGCCTCGCGGTCGACGAGGACCGGCAGCGGGCGGTCTTCCTGGAGTTCGCCTTCGCCGGCGCGCTGACCGTGAAGGCGCTCAAGGACCATGTCCAGGACCTCTCCCGGCGGCTCGACCCGGCCGAGGCGTGGGCGCAGTTCCGTCAGCTAGCCGTCGAACGGTGTGCGGCCGGGATGCCGCCGTACGCCGCCCTGCCGCAGGACGCCCGCGGGCTCATCAAGGCCGCGGGTCTCGACCGGGTGACCGAGGAGTCGGCGTTCGTCGCCGATCTGCTCGCCTCACCCAGCATCGTCCGCGCACCCGCATCGTTCTGGACCGCCTACCGCGCCACCCTCGTGGTGCTCGCCACCGGTGAACCCGCCGTCCGGGCCCGGCTGCTGGAGATCATGCCGACCGGCCTCGGGAGCGGCCGGTCCGCCGACGAGTCCTGGCTCGCGCTGCTCGCCGAGACGGGCGCCGACACCCTGCTCACCGAGGAGACCGGTACGGCGGGCGCCGATCCGGCGGACTGGCTCAGCCGCTGGGCCCTGCACCGCAAGCACGGTTCGTCCAGCTCCCAGCGGTGCCCGGCCACACTCGCGCTCGTGGAGCGGATGGCCGCCCGGCTGCGCTCCGACGGACGTCCGGTCGACCTCTTCCAGGGGCGCTGGCACGCGGGCGCCGACCTCGACCTGCTCGACGGCTGCCTGACCTGGGGTATTCCGCTCACCGAGCCGGCCCCTGGCGCCTCGGTCCATCTCCCGCTGGAGGGCTGGCTCTCCGACGACGTGCCCGGCCGCCGCGACCTGACCGCCGTCGCGGGCCGCCCCCGTTTCCGCGAGCTGCTGTACGACGCCCTGAGCGGCCTCAACGGTCACCGGGCGGAGACCTCCGTGCTCGAAGCGATCGCCGGCCACCCGGTCCTGAGCGACGTGCTCCACGACTGGCTCCGGGACCGCGCCGAGGAGTTCACCGGAGCGACCGGACTGCCCGGCTCGCGCGCGGCACTCAGCCGGATCGCACCGTTCCGCCCGGTGGCCGCCCAGGTCAACGCCTTGGCCGTCGCCCAGGTCGCCGGACACGACCTGGCCCCGATCCTCGCCGCCACCCTGCGCGCGGGCGTCGTGGACGAACTGGGCTGGCCGGCCCTGGAAGAGGCCTACCAACAGCTCAACGCCGGTCAGGCCGACCAGAACCACTGGATCGTGGTCGCCGAGGCGTGGCCCGCTCTCATCGTCGCGAACCGGCACCGGGCCGTCGTCGTCGGCCCCGAAGGGGTGCTGCTGGAACACGAGCTGCGCCTCCCGGCCGACCTCGACCAATGGCGGCGCCCGCACTTCCGCTACACGGACGGCGAACTGCTCGTCATCTGGCAGGAGGACAGCAAACAGCGCGCCTACTGGTCGGCCCGCCCCTCCGAGGTGTTCACGCTCGGCGGAGAGCAGCTGCCGTACTGGTGGAACGCGCAGTCGGCCGGCACCCCGTCGCTGCCGTTGCCCGGCGGCGGCCGCGCCACCGGCGGCCGGACCCTGCACGCGGGTGACACGACCCTGCCGTCCTCCCGGCCCGTGCTGGGCGACGGGACCGGACACTGGCGCCAGGGCAAGCAGGGCCGCGAGCACATCTGGGTCGAGTACGATCCGGCCGGCGGCACGCACGGACGCGCCTCGCTGCCCGCTTTCCTGCAGTCCGGGATCCGGGAGGACGCCCGGCTCTCGCCCGCGGACTGCGAGGTCCTGCCGTTGCTCCCCGGCCTGGAGAACACGCCGTTCGGCACCGACGGCACCGTCCTGGGCCGCTGGGTACGGACCGAGGGCCGCGACCACGAGCGGCGGGTCACCGCCGGAACACCCGACGGGCGCACCGTCACCCTTCCCGTGGCCCCGGGCCAGGGCCACCACCCCGTACCGCTGGGCGTGCTGCGACTGCCGGGCGGAGCGGGCCCCGTCGCCGCCCTGGTCGGCAACATGATCCAGCTCCACCCGGCGGACGCCACATCCGACACCGGTGTGCTGGGCTCCGTCGCCGTCTCCGACCAGGGCGGGGAGTACGCGGCAGGCACCGGATACGTTCCGCCGCCGGCGTTCTGGCACGCTCTGCGCCCGCGCGACGAGCAGGGCTCGGCAGGTCTGCGCGCGGTCACCGACGCGGAGATCGCGTCCCTGCTCAGCGCGGCCATCACCGCTCTGGCGGAGCGCCGTGCCGCGGCCGCAGGACAGGAGAAGTACACCGGTCCGTCCGCGGACGAAGTGGCCAGGACGGCCGTCGCCGCGGCACTTCCCGCGCTGTCCGACCCGCGGTTGCTCACGGGAGTGACCGCGATCGTGCGGGCCGCCGTCAACCATGTGCTCGCCACCGCCTCGTTCGTCGCACCCGTGCAGCCCAAGCAGCCGAAGACACCGCAGACCGAGGGCATGTACGCCCAGCACCGGCCCCCACACGGCGACGACACGACGCTGCGGGCCGCCACCGCCGGCATCGCCACGCCCGGTGGCTACATGCGGTGGGGACAGGGCGAGGAGTGGACCGCCCTCCAGCAGATCCTGTCGGTCAATCACGTCCTGTCGGGGAAGCCCGCCGACGGCAGGCTGCTGCCCGAACCCACCCCGCTGCCGGTCCTCGGCGACGGCTGGAGCGGCGAGGCCCACACGGTGCCCGCTGTCGGGATGGTCTGGCTGCCCTTCCTGGACACCCTGCGGCAGCTCGCCTACCGCGCGGCTTCCCCCGGCACCTCCGACGAGCACCGGGAGGCGCTGCTCACGCTGCTCGAAGCGGTCTCCACCGGCCCTCTCGCCGACCCCTCGGGCGCCCTGCGCCAGGTCGTCCTGTGCGAGGAGGGCACCAAGCGGGAACGGGTCGGCCAGGTGCTGCGCCGCGGTGGCCGCACCGTGGTGATCCTCGGCCGGCAGAACGTCAACCGGGGCAACGGCCGCGTGCACTGGCTCGCCCTCGACCACGACCCGGAGGGGACGTTCGGCCGGATCGCCGACTTCACCCTCCACGAGGAGCAGCGCCACGAGCCGGCGTTCCCGCACGAGCGCCTGCTGCCGCTGATCCGACTCGTCCGTGAGCGGGGCGCCGTCCCGTGGCGGCCCGAGGCGGCCGTCGCGCTCGACACCGCCACCGGCATCGAGCCCGTCCAGGCGGCCCTGCTGGTCGCGGCCGGCACCGGCGAGATGGAGACGGCCGGGCTCTCCCTGATCGGCCTCAAGACCCGCCAGGCGGAACGGGCGAACCACCGGCTGAACTCGCTCGGCCGTGCCAACCGGCTGGCGCTGCTGGACGCACTGCTCCCGGCAGACCCGGCCGGACTGTGGGCGACAGGACCGGACATCGAGGCAGCGGCCCGGGTCTGGGCCGAGCGCCTGGGGTCGCTGGTCCGGCTGCCGGAGGATCTGGCGGACGTGCTGCACGGCGTCGGCACGGACGCGGCGGAGGCCGTCCTCAACCCCGCGCGGACCGCGTGGCTGAGCCGCACCACCGCCATGCGCCGCGACAAGGACGGCGATCTCGTCCCCGACGATCCCTCCGCCCTCCCCAGCCGGGGAGACCTCACCGGTGCCGTCGCCGCCCTCAGCGGGCTCGCCTACGGGCTGCCGTACGGACACCCGCTGCGCGCCCATCTGCCCGCCGGACTCGCCGCCGTTCGCCGGCGGCTGACCGACCCCGGACTCGTCCTCGACCTGGACGTGGAGTGGACCGAGAAGGGCACCCCGACCGCTGCCGCGCTGCGCACGGCGTACGGCCTGCCCGCGACCGGCGGAGCGGGACCGGACGGTCTCACCCGCGTCGGGGAGAGCCTCGTGCTGCGCCCCTGGTACGGCGACAACGAGATGACCCTGGTGCGCACGGCAGGCATCACCGGCGCCGACGATCCCGTCTTCGGGCTGCTCGAAGGGCTTCTCGGCTCCGGGCGGATCAGCACGCTCGCCTCGGTGCGGGCGCTGTTCGGCAGCGACCTGGAGCAGGCCGTCAACGCCGGAACCGGACCCGACGACTTCACCGGACACGCGCAGGACCCCACCCGGTCGGTGCCGGGACTGGTCGCCGAGGTGGCCGCCGCCCACGCGCTGAGCGAGGACGCGGCCGTGATCTATCTGCAGCTGCTGGCCCTGCCCGACCCGACGGACCGCGACTGCGCCCGGTGGACCGGCTGGAAGCCCGCCCGGCTGAAGAAGGCACGGGCCGAACTCGCCGCCACCGACCTGGTCCTGGAGGCCAAGCGGTCCCGCGCGGGCCGGACCCTGTTCCTGCCCTGCGGCTGGCACGAATTCAAGTCGTCCGCCCTGCCGGTGGAGACCTGGAAGGAAGGGCTCTACCCGCTGCGCGATCACGTACGGGCCGTGCCGCTGTTGTCGGTGCCCGCCCTGTTCGCCCTCGCCTGGGGGCGCGTGAAGGACGGCGACGCCCCCGCCTTCGAAGAACTCACCACCCGTGCCACCCGGAAGGGCCGCCGTCGATGACCACCGACATCCGCACCGACATCCGCACCGAGACCGCATCCTCCGCAGCGCCGGGCCGCCAGGTCAGCCCGCCCGAAGACCGCCACGCCACCGAACTGGCCTTCCTCGCCGCCTACGACAGCGGCCCCCGGCCGCCCTCCTGGCGGCTGACCCCGCGCGCCGTCGTCACCTTCGTGATGGGCAGCAACGGCGAGTCCCTGCAGCTGCCGGAGAGCGCCGCGGCGCCCGAAGGGCTCCCGCGCCGACTGGTCGTCGAGCAGAAGTTCGTCGGCGACCGCGCTCTGGTGGAACGCTGCGTCGTCACCCTCGCCGGAGAGCGCGGGCTGCTGCTCGTCGGCGAGCCCGGCACCGCCAAGTCCATGCTCTCCGAGCTGCTCTCGGCAGCCGTGTGCGGCACCAGCGGCCTGGTGGTGCAGGGCACCGCGGGCACCACCGAGGACCAGCTCAAGTACGGCTGGAACTACGCGCTGCTGCTGGCCCAGGGCCCCACCCGGCAGGCCCTGGTGCCGTCCCCGGTGCTCACCGCCATGACCCGCGGCGCCGTCGCCCGGGTCGAGGAGATCACCCGCTGCCTGCCGGAGGTCCAGGACGCGCTGGTCTCGCTGCTGTCCGAACGGCGCATCGCCGTCCCGGAGCTGGCCGGCGGTGAGGACGCCCTCGCGCACGCCGCACCCGGCTTCACGCTCATCGCGACCGCCAACCTCCGCGACAAGGGCGTCTCCGAGATGTCCGCCGCCCTCAAACGCCGCTTCAACTTCGAGACCGTCGGCCCCATCGGCGATCTCGACGCCGAGACGGCCCTGGTGCGCCGCCAGGCCCACGCGGCCGTCACGCGGGCCGGCGCCCCCTTCCAAGTGGACGACGCGATCCTCGAAGCCCTCGTGACGGCCTTCCGCGATCTGCGGGACGGGCGGTCGGCCGAGGGCTGGGAGGTCGAACGCCCCTCCACCGTGATGAGCACCGCGGAGGCCGTGTCGGTGGCCGGTTCGCTCGCCCTGGCCGCCGCGTACTTCCCCGGCGACCGCGACGTGCTGTCCCTGCTCCCGGGCCATCTGCTCGGCGTCGTCCGCAAGGACGATCCGGCGGACGCCGCCCGGTTGCTGGGTTACTGGGACGGCGCGGTGCGCCGCCGGGCCGAGCAGGGCTCCGCGACCTGGCGCACGCTGTGGGACCTGCGCTCGGTCCTGGAGAGCTGACGCCATGACCGTTCCGCCCACGACCGATTTCGTGCCGCCGCCCATGACTCCGCCCCTGACACCGTCCATGACTCCGGACGAGGCGGTAGCGGCCATGACCGGCCCCGCCGCCCCGTACCTCATCGGCGTCCGCCATCACGCGCCGTCGCTCGCCGCCGTCATGCCGGAACTGCTGGACGCCGCAAGGCCGGAGGTGCTGCTCGTCGAGCTGCCCGCGGACCTGCAGGAGTGGCTGCCCTGGCTCGCCCATGCCGACACCCTGGCTCCGGTCGCGCTGGCCGCCGTCCCCGCCGCCGGCGGCGGGGACGGGCGCGGCCCCGCCTTCTATCCGTTCGCCGACTTCTCTCCCGAGCTCGCCGCCCTGCGCTGGGCCGCGGGCCACGGCGTTCCCGTCATCGCGTGCGACCTGCCGCTGTCCGACCCGGCCTGGCACGAACGCCGCGCGCCGGGCGGCCGGGGCAGCTCCGACGGCGAGGGGCCCGGGCTGCGGGACGCGCTGAACGCCCGGCTCACCGGGCGTCCCGGAGAGGATCTCTGGGACCGCCTCGTGGAGGCCGCCGCACCCGGCTCCGCACCCGAGGCGCTGCGCCGCGCCGCCCTGCTCACCGGCTGGGCGCTGCGGGACGACGCCGAACGGGGCGGCGGAGTGGAGGCGTCGGACCTGGCCCGCGAGCGGTGGATGCGAGCCCGGATCGACGAGGTCCTGGCCGCCGGCCGCCGGGCCGCGGTCGTCGTGGGCGCCTTCCACACCCCGGCGCTGCTGAGCCCGGACACCGAACCGGTCCCGTCGGCCGACCCGGCCCCCGACGGCCCGGCGTGGACGGCGTCGCTCATTCCGTACACCTACCCGCTGCTGGACGAGCGGTCCGGCTATCCGGCCGGCATCCGCGACCCCGAATGGCAGCACCTCGTCCTGCGGGCGGCGGGCAGCCCGGCCGCGATCGACGAGGCACTCCTCGGGACCGCGGTGCGGATCTGCGCCGAACTGCGCGCGCAGGACCACCCGTCGGGCCCGGCGGACGCCCGCGAGATCGTGCGGCTGGCGGGCGACCTCGCGAGGCTGCGCGGTCTGCCCGCGCCCGGCCGCGGGGAGCTGATCGAGGCCGTGCAGACGGTGCTCACCCAGGGCGAGCCCCTCGGGCGGGGGCGCGCTGTCGCCCGAGCGCTGGAACGGGTCCTGGTCGGCACCCGCTCCGGCCGGCCCGCCCCCGACGCGCCGCGCAGCGGTCTGGCACCGGCCGTCGAGGAGGAGGTCGCCCGCCTGGGCCTGCCGGGCCCCGGCGACGCGGGGACCACAGCCGCCCGCGATCTGCGGCTGGACCCGCTGCGCTCGGACCTCGACCGCCGCCGGGAACTGCTGCTGCGCCGGCTGACGGTCTGCGGCATCCCCTACGCCTCGGCGACGGCCGTGACGGGTGCGGGCGGCAGCGACGCCGTCACCACCCGGTGGGAGGTGCGCTGGACGCCGGCCACCGCCGCCATGCTGGCCGCTGCCGGTGTCCGCGGCGTCACCCCGGGCCAGGCCGCCGAGGGGCTGCTGCGCGAACGCCGCCGCGCAGAACACGACGCGGGCGGCCCCACCGCCGACCAGACCATCGACGGTCTGGCGGAGGCGGCCTCGTGCGGCCTGCCCGGGCTGGCGGACGAACGGCTCGAGGAGCTGGGCCAGGGCGTGCCCGCCACCGGCACACGGCCCCAACTGCTCACCGCACTCGCGCTGCTGGACCGCATCAGGGCCGGCCACGTCGCCGGACTCAGCGTGGACGCGGATCGCGGTGAGCGAGCCACGGCGGTCAACGAACTGCTGACCGCCGCCGCGGTCCGCCAGGTCGACGGCCTCACCGGTTCCGACGATCCGGCGGACGCCCGCGCGCTGCTCGAACTCGCCCACCGCGCGGACGCTTTCGGCGGCATCCGGCTCACCGACTCCCTCACCCGGCTGGCCGCCGACGGCTCACCGCTCATGTCCGCCGCGGCCGGAGCCGTACGCGTTCTGCTCGGACACGAGGACGCGCACGCCTTCGGCACCCGCGCCGCGTCCTGGGTCGACGCGGCCGCGGACGCCGGCTGCCGGGGCGCCCTGACCGCCCGTCTCACCGGCCTGCTCACCGCGGCGGGCCCGCTCCTGGAGACCATGGCACCCGTCCTGGACCCGCTGCTGGGCCGGATCACGGACCTCGGCGACAGCGCCTTCCTGGACCGTCTGCCCGCGCTGCGCGGCGGCTTCGACACCCTCAGCCCGGCCGCCCGCGACCGGTTGCTGACGACCGTGGAGGCACGACTCGGGGACGACACGGGCCACATCACCGACACGGACGGCATCGACCCGGCCGCGCTGGCGCGGTGGACCCGGGCCGATCTCACCGCCCGCGAGACGCTGGGCCGGCTGGGTCTGCTGCCCGCCGCGCTCCCGGCCCCGCCCGTCACCGAACCGGCCGAAGCCGCCGAACCCTCCGACCCGGCCGGGGCGGCGGATCCGGCAGCCCCAGCCGCCCCGTCGCCGCCGCTTCCTGCCGCCGAGGACCGGATCCTGGCCCCGGCCGACCGATGGCGGCTGGTACTCGGCCGCCGCACCGATCAACTGCCGCCGTCAGCGGCGCCGTTGGCCACCGCCCTGGACGAGCTGTACGGCAGCGGTCGCGGCGAGGGCTCGCGCGGTGACCTCACGGGCAGTGCCGGGGGCAACCGCGGTGGCCGCCAGACCCCGTACCCGGGGGTCCGGGAATGGTCCGAGGAACTGGCCGTGCTGTTCGGTCCCGGCATCCGCGAGGAAGTGCTCGCGGCGGCGGCCGCGTCCGGGCGCCGCGATGTACTGACCGAACTCGATCCCAGCAGTGTCCGGCCCTCCGTGGATCTGCTCAAGACCGTCCTGCAGCACGCCGGCGGGCTGCCCGAGGCCCGGCTGGGTGCGCTCCGCCCGCTGGTGCGCCGGCTCGTCGAGCAACTCACCCGGCAACTCGCCACCCGACTGCGGCCCGCCATGACCGGCATGACGCTGCCCCGCCCCAGCCGGCGCCCCGGCGGACGGCTCGATCTGGCGCGCACCCTGCGCGCCAACCTCGCGACCGCACGCCGGGCACCCGACGGCAGCGTCCAGGTCATCCCCGAGCGGCCCGTCTTCCGCTCCCGCGCGCGGCGTGCCGCCGACTGGCGGCTGGTCCTGGTCACCGATGTGTCGGGCTCGATGGAGTCCTCCACCATCTGGTCGGCCCTCACAGCCGCGGTGCTCGCCGGAGTACCCACCCTGTCCACCCACTTCCTGGCCTTCTCCACCGAGGTCATCGACCTCACCGACCAGGTGCACGATCCCCTCTCGCTGCTCCTCGAGGTCCGCGTCGGCGGCGGCACCCACATCGCCGCCGGACTGCGCCACGCGCGCACGCTGGTGACCGTGCCGTCCCGCACCCTCGTCGTCGTGATCAGCGACTTCGAGGAGGGCTATCCGCTCGGCGGACTGCTCTCCGAAGTCCGTTCCCTCGTCGGGGCCGGCTGCCATGTACTCGGCTGCGCGAGCCTGGACGACGCCGGACGTCCCCGGTACTCGACCGGTGTAGCCGGCCAGCTCGTCGCCGCCGGTATGCCGGTCGCCGCCCTCAGCCCGCTCGAACTCGCCCGCTGGGTAGGGGAGAAGATCGCATGAGCCAGGACCTCCCCGCCGTCGCACCCGCCGTGACCGCCGAGATCGTCGGCGCCCTCTCGCCCCGGCTGCGCAAACGCCTCGACGCCGCCGCGGTCAAGATCGCGGCCAGGCCCGCCGTCCGTGACGGCGACACGGTACGGATCGCGGTCGACGACGAGATCAGCCTGGAACTCCACGCCCCCGCCGGGGTGGTAACCACCCAGGGCGGGATCCGCTGCGGTTGTCTGCTCGCCCCGGACTGTCTGCACCGCGCGGCCGTCGCGTCCGCGGCGCCCGTGGCCGACGACGAACCGGCGCCTTCGCCCAAGGACACGGCCACGGACAGCGGGGCCGCTCCGGCCCCGGAAGCCGCTACCGAGGACGTTGCGACGCCCGAGCAACGGGCTGCCGCCGGCGCCCTGTGGGCGGCCGGGGCCGCCGTTCTCGACGCGGGTATCGAGGGTGCCGGGGCCGTCCTGCAGGCCGAGTTGCTGCGGGCGGCCCACGCGGCCCGGCTCGGTGGGCTGCCCCGCCCGGCCGCGGCGGCCGTCTCGGTCGTCAACGGGCTGCGCGCCGCGCGCTCCGCCGACCCGGCACACCGGCTGGGGGACCTGACCGCCGCGGTACGGGAACTGCTGGCCACCGCCCACCGGTTGCCCGACGCGAAGGACTCCGAACTGGCCGCCCTGCGCGGTACCGCCCGGCAGGCCTATGTGCCCGACGGATCCCTGCGGTTGTACGGGCTGTTCACCGAACCGCTGATCACCGCGGGCGGTTACGCCGGCGCCACCACCTGGGCCGCGGCCGCCGATGGCCGGCTCTACACCGTCTCGGACATCGCACCCGGCGGCCCCGGCCGGGCCGCCGCCGCGGCCGACCGCACCGTGCGGCTCGGCGACACCGCCCTCACCCACCGGGAGCTCTCCCACGCGGGGCTCGCCCTGTCGGGGGCCACCGTCTCGCCGACCGGCCGGCTCGGCGCGGGCGCGGCGGTCAAGGCGGTGCGGGCGGCGGGAGCCGCCTGGACGGCGGAACCCCTCGGGGCGCTGTGGGCGGGACCGGCCGCCGAGCAGGTCGCCCGCGCCCTCCGCGCACGCGCCCCCGGCGCGGAGACCTCGCACGCGGGCGCCGATCTGCTCTTCCTCGACGTCACGATCCTGGGAGCAGCCCGCGAGACCGGCGGGGACTGCCTACTCGCCGCGTGCGACGATCTGACGCTCCGGCTCACCGCGGCCCATGACCACCCCGCACTGGCCCACCGGGACAACCTCCGGATGCTGGCAGCGCTCCCCGGTGCGCGACTGCGGATCGTCGGCCGCCTCGTCCCGGCGCCCCAGCCCCGGCTGCACCTGCTGGCGATCGCGCACCCCGCCGATCCCGAACGCCGCATCGACATGGGCCTGGACCGCCTCCAGCGCGCCGACCTCCCCACCCTGCCACCGCAGCCGACCGGGCCCGGCCCCGGCGCCGAACCGCTGGACCGGGCTCCGCTCCATCTCCTGCGCCGGCGTCT
>NZ_JAPVLS010000037.1:0-60747 GCF_027158125.1 Streptomyces sp. H39-C1 | reverse complement strand
GCAGGGCGGCGCTTTCTCGCCGGTCCCGGATCGCTGTCGTCCGACGCCCACCGCCTGCGCCGGTCCGCCCTCCCCACCGCCGCCGACCTCTTGGCCGCACTGCAACAGGCCGCCACCGAACGCGCCCGCGACCCCTTCGGCCGTCTGCTCCCGGCCGACACGACCCACTTCGCCCGTGCCTGGCTGGGCGCCGCGCTGTACGCAGAAGTGGCGGAGAACTCGCTCTGTGCCGCGGCCTGGCAGTCTCCCGATGCCGCAGCCGGGACAGGGTGAGCCCGTCGGCCGGTCACCGCATCCCATAACTGGTTACATCGAAGCGGGACCGGACATGTCCTGGTCCGCCCACTCAAGGAGGAACGTATGGCCTTGCACTGGAAACTCGTCATCGACTGCGCCGACCCCCACCGGCTCGCCGGTTTCTGGGCACAGGCACTGGGCTACGAGGTCGAGGACCACACCGCGCTCATCGAGCGGCTGCTGGGCGTCGGCGCGATCGCCGAGGCCGATCTGATCGATACCGAAGGGCGCCGGGGCTGGTCGACGCTGGCGGCCGTGCGCCACCCGGAGGACCCGTTCGATGCCGCCACCGGCATGGGCCTGGACCGGCGGGTGCTCTTCCAGGGCGTCCCGGAGCCCAAACAGGGCAAGAACCGGCTGCACATCGACCTGCACGTCGGTGCGGAGGCCCGCGAGGCGGAGGTCAAGCGGCTGGAAGCGCTCGGCGCCACCGTACTGAACGTCGTGTCCGAGCCGGGGGGCAGCCACGTCACCATGGCCGACCCGGAGGGCAACGAGTTCGACGTCCAGTAGCCGGAAGCCGGCCGCCGCGGGCCGGCCGTCGTACGGGTGCGGCCCTCACAGCTCCGCGGCAGAGGGCAGCAGCACCCGGAAGACGGCTCCCTCGCCGGGGGAGGTCACCAGTTCCACCTCGCCGTGATGGGCCGACACCAGCGCGGAGGCGATCGCGAGGCCCAGCCCGGCGCCGCCGCCTTCCTGGCGGCTGCGGGAGGCGTCCACCCGGTAGAAGCGCTCGAAGACCCGGGCCGCCTGCTCGGGCGTCAGCCCGGGCCCCGAGCCGGGCCGCCGGCCGGCCACCGGAGCTCTCGAGGATCTCCGCCCGGCCCGCCTCCGCGAAACCGTAGGGCTCCGCTGCCGAGGTGCCGGGGACCACCGGCAGACGGGTGGTGCCGTCCGGGTCGCTGAAGCCGGGGTCGTACTCGGTGTAGGTGTCGGACGGCGCCGGATCCTGGGCGTCGGCCTTCACGAGATCGGTGCGGCGTCGGGCCATGTCCGCTTCTCCTGTCCGTGCTGTCGAGGGGGAATGATCGAGGCGGGGTGGGCGAGCGGGGGAGTGATCGTCGCCGGGAAGGCGTCGCACCCGCCGTCTCACTCGTGCCGCAGGGCCTCGATGGGCCGCAGGCTCGCGGCGCGGTTGGCCGGGTAGCTGCCGAAGAACAGCCCGATCGCCACGGCGATGGCGAACGCGCCGACGACCGACTCCGGGATGACCACCGGTTTGATGCCGACGATCGTGAAGTGGGAGCCGATGAGCCCCACCGCCACCCCGAGCCCGCCGCCGACCAGCGACAGCAGTGTCGACTCGGCCAGGAACTGCCCCAGGATGACGCCCCGCGGGGCGCCGATCGCCTTGCGGATCCCGATCTCCCGGGTCCGCTCGGTCACCGTCACCAGCATGATGTTGGTGATGCCGATCCCGCCGACCAGCAGCGAGATCGCGGCCACCGCACCCAGCAGCACCGTGAAGGTCTTGTTGGTCGACGCCTGGGTGGTCAGCAGCGACTCCTGGCTGCTCACCCGGAAGTCGAGCGCCGACGGGTCCTTGAGGCCGTGCTGCCCCATCAGTACGGCGGTGATCTCGTTCTGCGCCGGGGTCGTGGCGTCGGCCGACTTCGCCTCGACCAGGATCTGGTTCAGCGAGCCGAAGCCGGTGAACGCGTTCTGCACGGTCGTCAGGGGGGCGATCACGACGTCGTCCGGGTCCTGGAATCCGGTGCCGCCCTTGGCCGCCAGCTCCCCGACCACGGTGAACGGTGTGCCGCCGAGCACCACCGACCTGCCGATCGGGCTGGCGGTCCCGAACAGGTCGGTCGCCGTGGTGGCACCGATCACCGCCACCTTGCGGGAGTTGAGCACATCGTCGGCGCTGAAGTAGTCGCCCTTGACGACCTTGCTGTTCGAGGCTTCGAAGTACGCCGGGTAGGTGCCCACGACCTGGCCGACCGTGTGCGAGGTGCCCTGGTACAGCGCCGTCTGGGAGGTGGTGACCTCCGGCGCGACGGCCTGGATGCTGGGTGCCTGGGCGGGGTCGGCGAGTGCCTTGGCGTCGGCGACCGTCAGCGGTTTCACGGTCGACGAGGAGCGCCCGCCGCCGAATCCGGCGCCCGACGAGATGGTCAGGGAGTTGGTGCCCAGCTTCTCGATGGAGTCCTTCACCGCCTGCGAGGAGCCGTTGCCCACCGCGAGCAGCAGGATGACCGCGGCCACCCCGATCAGCACCCCGAGCATGGTCAGCGCGGACCGCACCTTGTTCGCTGCGAGTCCGCCGAAGGCGAAGCGCAGCGTCTCGAACGGGTTCACCGGCTGCCTCCGCCGGTCAGCGCCCGCGAGGAAGACGAGGAGTTCGGTGCGTGCGGTGCGTGCGGGGCGGCGGCCGCGAAGGCGGCGGGATCCCGCAGCGCGGGCGGCGGACCGTCCGCCGGCGCCTGCCGTACGTCCTCCACGACCTGGCCGTCGACCAGCCGCAGCACCCGCTTGGCGTGCCGGGCGACCTCGTCCTCGTGAGTGATCAGCACGACGGTGCGCCCCGAGGCGTTGAGCCGGTCGACGATGGCGAGCACCTCCTCGGTGCTGTGGCTGTCCAGGTTTCCGGTGGGCTCGTCCGCCAGCAGCATCGCCGGCGCCGTGACCAGCGCCCGCGCCACCGCCACCCGCTGCTGCTGCCCGCCGGACAGCTCATTGGGGCGGTGGTCCATCCGGTCGGCGAGACCCACCAGCTCCAGGGCCGCCACCGCGCGGCGGCGCCGCTCGGCCGTCTTCACCCCGGCGTACGCCAACGGCAGTTCCACCTGCGCGAGCGCGGACGTACGCGGCACCAGGTTGAAGGACTGGAAGACGAACCCGATCTTGCGGTTGCGGACCAGCGAGAGCTGGTGCTCGTCCAGGCCGCCCACGTCGATCCCGTCCAGCAGGTACCGGCCGGAGGTGGGCACGTCCAGACAGCCGAGGATGTTCATCAGCGTCGACTTGCCCGACCCCGAACTGCCCATCACGGCCACCATGTCGCCCTGTCGCCCTGTCGCACGACGAGGTCGACGCCGGGCGCCGTGCCGCTGTCCGGGTCCGGCGGGCCGCCGAGCGCGCGCACGACCGCGTCGCCGTGCCCGTACGTCTTGAGCAGCGACCGCACCTCGATCACCGGCGCGGGCCCCCAGGGGCCGTCCGCACGTGGGTCGGGCCCGCCCGCCGCCGCCTCGCGGCGGCGCAGCCGGAGCCCCAGAGCCGGGGTCATCCGCGGCCACCCCCCGCCGCCGGTGCGGAACCCGCCGCCACCGGTACCGCCGCCACCGGTACCGCCACCGCCGGTGGCGCCGCCGGTGCGGGTCCGCCCGGCACCGCCGAGACCGCCGGGGAACGCGCCGCTCGGGAAACCGCTGGTCCCCGACGAGGAGACGGTGGTGATCTGGACCTGCTCGCCCTCGGTGAGGCCGGAGGCGATCTGGTCCTCGGTGTCGCCCTCCACACCGACCGTCACGCTCGTCCGCTGGGTGCTGCCGTCAGGCCTGACCACCGTCACTGTGCGGTTCGCGCCGGTGCCGGACACCGCCGCCGTCGGCACGTACAGCGCCCCGGAGGCCTCGCTCGTCACGACCTGGATGTTGGCGCTGAGCCCGGTGCGCAGGCCCTCGGTCGGGCTGGTGATGGAGAGGGTCGCCGCGTACTGCACGGCGCTTCCCGAACCGCTGCCGCCGCTCGAGCCTGACCCGCTGCTCACGGGCAGCGAACTGACCGAGAGCACCTTGGCGTTGAGCACCGTGCCCGACTCGGCGTTGAGGGTGACCGTGGCCGTCTGGCCGGGCTTCAGCTTGAGGGTGTCGGACTCCGAGAAGTTGGCCGTCACCTGCATACCGGTCGGATTGGTGATCACGACGAAGCCGGTGGGCGTGGTCGACGAACCGGTGGCGCTGCTGCTCCCCGACCCGGATCCCGACCCGGAGCCCGAGCCGGAACTGCCGGACGGGCCGCCCGCCGTGGAGTTGCCCGTGCCGGACACCGACTGTCCGGTCTTGCCGGACACCGAGGCCACGGTGCCGTCGACCGGGGACCTCAGCACCGTTCCGTCGACCGCGCGCTGCGCCGCGTCCACGGTGTTCTGCGCCTGGGTGAGCTGGGCCTGGGCCTGGGCGAGCTGGGCCGGATCCACGGTGGGCGTCGGGGTGGGGGCCGGTGTCGGGTCGCGTTGCCCTGGGAGCGGCCCGAGCCGCCGGAGGACCCGCTGGGCGACCCACCGCCGGAACCCGTCGTGGTGGAACTCGGCTGGCCCTCCTCCACCTTGGTGAGGTCGGCCCGCGCCGCGATCAGCGACGCCTGGTCCTGGGCGAGTGCCTCTTCGGCCGCTGTCGCGTCCACCTTGGCTAGCACCTTGCCCTTGGGTATCTTGTCGCCGGGTTTGACGTCGACCTCGGTGAGCTGGCCGCCGGTGGTGAAGTTCACCCCGGCGTCGCTGGGCGAGGTGAGCGACCCGGAACCGGAGACCGTCGCCAGCACCGTGCCCTTGGCGACCGTCACCGTCCGCGTGCCGGCCCGTGCGGGGGTGTCGCTGCCGCTGTTCACCGTCGCGTAGGCGCCACCGGCACCCGCGAGGACCACAACGCCGAGCGCCGAGTTGATCAGGACGGCCCTGCGCCGTCGTGGGAGCACCTTCATGGCGGCACATCCTGGCCGTCCGCACCTTTGAATTCCTGGGAGAAGTCTGGGAGTTCCCTGGGAGCCCGAACGACCGCATACCGCGCGATAGGGACGATAGCCCACCGAACGGACCGCGATCCGCGCTTCCCCGGCCCCGCAGCGACGCCGACTGCCAGGGAACTCACAGCCAGTCCCCTGGCAGCCCCCACCTGCGTGCGGTTCAGTCATGGGCCGCCGGCACCGCGGGTCCCCGGCCCGCGCCCGACCTGACGTCGCAGACCACCGACCCCGTCCAACGCTCCGAGGAGACAACGGCCATGACCTGGACCACCGACGGGCCGTCCACCGCCCGGCCGTCCACCGCGCGACCGGCCCTCCGGGCCGCCGCGGCGGCCGCCGTTCTCGCCTCCGGCGTCCTGCTGCTCGCCGCCTGCTCCTCCTCGGCCGCTTCGAGCGCCGCGGCCTAGCCGTCCGCCTCCGGGTCGGCGTCCGGGGCGGCCCGGATGGACGCCTACCGCCAGTGCCTCGCGCAGCACGGCGTCACCCTGCCGACGCGGCCGAGCGGCAGCGCGCGGCCGGGAGGCGGCAAGGGCACGCCGGGAGCCGGCGGGGGCAGCCGCCGGCCCGGTGGCGGTTTCGGCGGCTTCGGGGGTGGCGGCGCTTCCGCCGATCCGGCCCGGCAGCAGGCGATGCAGGCCTGCGCGTCCCTGCGACCGAAGACCGGCGGTCAGGGCGGGAACCGGGGCGGTTTCGGCGGCGACAGCACCGCGATGAAGGCCTTCACCAGCTGTCTGAAGGACCACGGCGTCGTGCTGCCCTCCGCGTCCCCGGGCAGCGGCGGCCCGCGCGGCTTCAACACCTCGGACCCCAAGACGGCCCAGGCCTACCAGACCTGCCGGGTCCTGCTCCCGCAGCGCCCCTCCGGTGCTCCCACCGGAAGCGCCGGCCCCTCCGCCTGACGCCGGGTACGAGGCGCCCGTCCCCCGCGCGGGGGACGGGGTCCGTTCCCGGGCATGATCCGGTGCGGCGGCCGTCGGGACAGCCTGGTCACATGGTCACTCACGAGATTCCCGCAGCCGTCCGCCGCAGCCCGCTTCCCGCCCGATGGGTGGTCGTCGCCGCGCAGGTCGCGGCGCTCACCGCCGTCCCGTCCGGGATATGGCGGATCACGATGGGGTTCGGCATCCCGGTGGGCTTCGACACCACCGGCCTGGGAGCCCCCGGCTGGTTCAGCGTCGTGTGCGTCGTGATGGGCCTGGGCATCGAAGGACTGACGATGCTCACCCTGGGACTGGTCAGGCCCTGGGGCGAGACGGTTCCGCGCTGGATCCCGGTCGTCGGAGGCCGGCGGGTCCCGCCGCTCGCGGCGGTGATCCCGGCCGCGCTCGGCTCGATCGCCCTGATGCTGCTGTTGATCCCCAACGCGAAGGGCTTCGGAGGCGCGGAGCGAGCGCCGACGGGACTCGCCCTCGTGGTGATGGACGCCTGCTACGCGCCCCTGCTGCTGTGGGGTCCGCTGCTCGGCGTGGTCACGCTCTCCTACTACCGGCGCCGCCGCGGGCAGTAGGCGCGAGCATCGCCCCCGAGCCGCCCGGACCGGTCCGGGCGGCCGCCCGGGTGCTCAGCCCTTCCGTACCGCGGCAAGCCCCTTCTGCAGGTCCTCGCTGTTCATCACCGGCTGGATCTCGATCCTCGCGCCGAGTTCCTCGAAGAGCGGTTCCGCGATGGAGGGCAGCAGCGAACTGTCCGTCATGTCGAAGACGAAGGTGCACGACCGGTCGCCCTCGCTGGGGCCGAAATAGGCCGCCTCGGGCTTGAGGAGTTCCGACAGCTGCTCCATGACCTGTCCCAGCCTGCCGCTCTTGAACGCCGCGTTCCCGGCCTGGGTGTCCAGATGCGCCCTCAGCATGACCCTCATAGGACTCGCTCCTTCCGTCCACCACGCCCGGCGCGGTCACGCCCGCGCTCACGGAGACCTGGTGACGTCGAGCTCAGCCTCTCCTCGGGTGATCGGGGCGGCAACATCTCATCGCCCGTCCGTGCCGACCCGGAAGGCCCGGCGGTGCCAGGGCGAGGGGACGCAGGCCTACGTGAGGTCGAACCGGGCGCTGACGCGCTTGCCCACCGGTACGAGTTCCATCGTCAGACCGTCGCAGAGCCGCAGCACGATCTCCATGCCGTGCCCGCCGATCCGCAGCGGATCGGGGGCGAAGACCCGCGGCAGGGTGCTGCCGCTGTCCCACACGGTGACGTGGACGGACTCGGCGTCGCCGGCCAGCTCCACCAGGTAGGGGCCGCCGGAATGCCGCTCCGCGTTGGTGGCCAGCTCGCTGACCACCAGCAGGATGTCCTGCATCTGTTCCGCGCCGACCGGGGCGTACCACTCGGCGGCGAGCTGGTGCAGGAAGTCGGCCGTCAGCCGGCGGGCGGCGCCGATGCTGCCGACCGAGCCGTCGTAGTGCGCGGCCCGGTGGTGGGTGGCGGCCTGCACCGGCGGCGGCATGGCCGGCGTACGCCGTTTGATCCCGATCATGTCGCTCCTGCCGCCGTGATGGCCCGCGGGCCCGAACACTGAGGCCTCTCCTACCCTGGGGACACCGACCTATACCTGCCAGTAGCAAACCGCCGGTCGGCAGAGCAGGCCGCCGGTCACCCGATCGCGATCACCGGGTGCTGCGCCGGGTCGGCCCAGCGCAGCACATTGGTGAGGACGCTCTGCGGAATCGCGACACAGCCCGCGGTGGGCCCGGCCTTCGGACCGAGCGCGTGCAGGAAGATCCCGGCGCCGCGGCCCGGAACCGCGGGGTTGGTGTTGAAGTTGATCACCAGCGCATTCCGGTACTGCACGGGGTAGTTGACGAGGTGCTCGCTGCCGTGGTCGCCGGCCTCCGTCAGCGGGAAGCCGCCCTGCGCGGCCTGGCGCATCCGGTTGTAGTAGCGGGAGTCCGGGTCCTCCACCCACCAGTCCGCCGCGGTGACCCGGTGGTACGGCATCCGGGTGCCGGGGTTGGCGTCGACGCCGAAGCCCTGGGTGAGGGTGTAGGTGCCGGTGGGTGTCGTGTACGTACCCTGCTTGCGCGTGGCGCCGTCGGTGATGCCGTGCGAGCCGACCCGCGCCGCGGTGGTCACGTACTTCTTGATCCAGATGGCGCCGGTCTGCTGCCAGGCGATGACGGTCGCGTACGAACCGTGGGCCTGCACGCTGATCACCTGGTGGGCGGAACCGACCGTCACCGGCACCGGGAAGCGGGGCGGGGGAGTGGCCGCACCGTGGGCCGGTACCGACCCGAGCAGGGTGCCGGTGACGGCCCATACGGTGATCGCGGCCACCGCGGCGGCCCGCCGCGAGCGGGACCTGAGCGATATGACGCGTCGTCCGACAGCGGTCCCGCCGAGGTGTGTGAGTCCCATCGGATCACTCTAGAGCGACATCGGGGCGCCGGCGTCACGAGTTCGGCCGGCCGGGTCGGCGACGGACGCGGCCCGGAAGGACATGTTCCGGCGGCACCCGGCTCAGCAGGTGCCGGCGAGCATGCCCTCGCGCAGCCTGGCCAGCACCGAGCTGAGCAGCCGGGAGACGTGCATCTGCGAGACACCGAGCTCCGCGCCGATCTGGGCCTGCGTCAACTCGTCGCCGAAGCGCATCTGCAGGATGCGGCGGTCGCGCTCGTTGAGCTGCGCCACCAGCGGCTTGAGCGTCTGCAGGTTCTCGACGCCCGCCATGGCGGGGTCGAGATCGCCGATCAGGTCGGCGAGGCCGCCGCCCCGCTCATCGTCCTCGGAGGCGGGCATGTCCAGCGATCCGGCGGTGTAGCCGTTGCTGGCCATCAGGCCGTCGACGACCTCGTCGGTCGTCAGGTCCAGATGGGCGGCCAGCTCGGCGGTGGTGGGGGAGCGGTCCAGCCCGGCGGACAGCTCGTCGATGGCCTTCGCCAGCGACAGCCGCAGTTCCTGCAGCCGGCGCGGAACGTGCACGGCCCAACTGGTGTCGCGGAAGAACCGCTTGATCTCACCGATGATGTACGGCACCGCGAAGGTGGGGAACTCCACCTCGCGTGACAGGTCGAAGCGGTCGATGGCCTTGATCAGCCCGATGGTCCCGACCTGGACGATGTCCTCGAAGGGCTCGGACCGGTTGCGGAAGCGCCGGGCGGCGAACTTCACCAGGGCCATGTTCAGCTCGATCAGGGTGTTCCGCGCGTACTGGTACTCGTGTGTGCCCTCTTCGAGCACCTGCAGCTGATCGAAGAAGATCTTCGAGAGCGCCCGTGCGTCGGTCGGGGCGACCTTGCCGGCGTCCTCCACCCAGGGCAGCTCCGGCACCGTTTCCGGCGCCGTACCCGGCGCGACGGCGGTGCGCGATATGCCTTGTGCCCTGGCTGCTGCGCCCATGAGGTCGTATCTCCCTGTGATTCGCGTTCGCCGGTCCCGACGACACTCCGTCTGCCCGGGATCCCGCATCCCATGCCTGCCAAGGGCCCACGGCTTCTCCGAGAGGGGTCGGAAATCCGGAAGCATGAGCGGTTCACCTGGGGGCATGCGCTGGTCAGGAGGTTGATAACCATGGGTCCACTGCTTCTGGTCCTACTGCTCGCGCTGATTCTTTTCGGCGCCGGATTCGCCCTGAAGATCCTCTGGTGGGTCGCGGTGATCGTCCTGGTGGTCTGGCTGCTCGGCTTCGTGATGCGCGGTACCGGGGCATCCGGCAGCCGTGGCCGCTGGTACCGCTGGTAGCCGTGACGCACGAGGTGGCCAACGAGTACCCGCACAGGTAGACGTACGGCAGGGGGCCCGGCAGTGACGACTGCCGGGCCCCCTGCCGTACTCGCCGTGCCCGGATGGACACTGGGTGTGTCCGGGAACGGTCAAAGCCCATGCCCCGCAAGGCTCTTCATGGCACGATGCTGTCTCCGCGATCACGCGCACCGCGAGGGGGACGGGCATGGTGCAGGCGCCGCCCCCTGGGCTGGGCGAGATCGACGCATTGGTGCATGAATGCTGGTCACGGCCGCCCCGGGCACAGGACCGCGCACTGCCGCTGATCGCCCTGCTGGGACGGCCCGGCAGTGGCAAGACGTTCGCGCTCGACCACTTCGAGGCGGTGACGCGCGGGGCCCCCGCCGCCCGGGTCGACTTCGCGGCGGCGGACGAACAGCGGCCGTACGAGGTGGCCGTGCATCTGGCGTTCCTGCTGGCGCGCAAGCACACCGGTATCAAGCCGCTGCGTTTCCCGCGGCTGCTGCTCGGGCTGCTCGCCGTGCAGCCCGAACTGTCGCTGACCGACCGGGAACAGGCCACCCGTGAACTGCGCAAGGCGTTACGCCAGGCCCGCAGCCGCGGCGCCGCGGTCGACGCCGGCGAGGGGATCAGCTCGATCGTCGACTCGCTCGGCCTGTCGCCGATCCCCGGCACCGACCTGATCATCGGTGTGCTGCTGCGCGGGTTCGAGTACATGCCGACCCGCACCTTCCTCAACCAGACGTACCACTGGTACGGCTCGCTCGGGCCGCCCACCGCGATGGACGAACTGGTCGAGCTGAACCTGCGCAGCCGCAGCACGGCGGAGGAACACCGGGAGGCGGTGGACCGGCGGCTGTGCGAGGCGTTCCTCGCCGATCTGCGCGCCGCGTACGGGCACGCGCGCCGGGACCACAACTGCCTGGTGTTGCTCGACAACATCGACCACAGCCACGGCACCCGCTTCCTGGACCTGCTGGTACGGCTGCGCGCCGAGCACGCGGTGTCGCAGCCGGGCAGGTACGACCCGCTGCTGATCGTGGCGACGAGTGCCACCACCCGCGCGGTGCCCGGCCCCGCCGACGGACGGCCCGGCGACCCGTACATCCAGGTCGCCGACCGCGCCTCGTACGCCGACTGGCGGCCGCGCACCGACGCCCCGCCCGCCGACTGGTGGTATCCGGTGCGACTGCGCGACCTGTACGAGGTCGAGGTGTCGCTCGAGGCGGGACGCCATCCCGTGCACGCCACCCGGCTGGCCCGTGCCACCCCGCTGGTGCACCGGCTCACCTACGGCCACCCCTGGAGCGTCCAGCAGGTGCACACCGCCATCGGCGGGCTGCTCGCGGCGGGCGTCTCCGACCGAGATCTGTACGGCCTGCTGGACACCCCGGTGCCCGGGGACGGCGGCGATCCGGTGCGCAGGCCGCCGCTCGGCGCCGTCGTCCGCGACTACCTGCTCGACGGGCTGACCACCGACCAGCGGGCCGCCGCCGTACCGGTCGCCGCCGCCAGGACCCCGGCGGCGGCCGTCAACTCCGGGCTGCTCAACGAGCTGTCCGAGCACGCCCGGGACACCGTGATGCTGGAACTGCGCAACCAGCTGTGGCTGTTCGCGCCCATCCCCGAGGACGCCAACACCCGCGGTGGACGCGGCCCGTCCGGCTATCTGGTGGCGCCCGGTGCCCCCGAGGAGCGCCCGGTCCTGCACCCGTGGCTGCGACTGCTGCTGCTGGAGGAACTCGCCGGGCGGCCGGCTCCGGTAGGCGGACCGGCCGCCTGGCAGCACGCGCACCAGGCGCTGTGTGCGTGGCACGAGCGGCTCAGCCGTCCGCTGGACGCCCTCTACCACCGGCTCGCACTCAACGAACTCGACACGGTGGTCATGCATTTCGCGCGTGGCTTCGGTGCCGCCGACGCGGTGCCCTGGCTGCGCGAGCTCTATCACGTCACCGCGGCGCCGATGCACCGCGCGCAGCTCACGGACGATCAGCCGTCGCACAACGCGGGCCAGCTGTCCCGTGAGCACGCGCCGGCCGCGTACGCCGATCCGGTCACCGGCCGTCCGCTGGCCGAGCTGGCGGCCGCGCTGTGGCTCGCGGGCGATCCCCGCAACCGGCTGCCACCGGGCCGCCCCGAACTCAACTACAAGATCAGCGCCATGTTCCGGCAGCTGGCGCTGGCGGCGGACGCCGACACCGACACGCTGTTGGACGAGGCCGCCCGGTTCACCGACTGAGGACCGAAGCCGGTCCGTCCGATCGATCCCTGCTGAGGAGGAGCGCGTGATGTCGACCCGGGGCCATTGGGTGACCGGCCGTCATCTGTGGATGCGGTGGCCGTGGAACGTGGTGCTGGCCGTGCTGGTGCTCGCACTCGTCGGTGGCACGCTCACCTGGACGCTGTGGCCGGAGGACACCTCGTGCGCCGACGGGGTCAGACACGTCGGGGCCGACCGCAGCTGCGTCGGGGTGACGGACGGCTCGTTCCACTTCTCCGACAACCTGGCGGCGGTCTCCGACCTGATCCACACGCAGAACGCCGCGGTCGACCAGGACAACCGTTCCTTCGTCAGCATCGTCTACCTCATGTCCCTGGTCCCCGGCCCCAAGGACACCAACACCCCGGACTCCGTACGGCACGAGATCCAGGGCGCGTACGCGGCCCTGTACGAGAAGAACAACACGCTCGGCGGAGGCGACGTCCCCCGTATCCGGCTGCTGCTGGCCAACTGCGGCAGTACCGACGAGCAGCGGGACGCCACGCTGGAGGAGATCCGCAGCCGGGTGGGCCCGCAGCACATCGTGGCCGTCGCGGGGCTCGGCACCAGCACGGACGCGACCGCGCGGATGATAGGGAAGGTGACGGGCAACACGGACTCCGGCGGGCTGCAGCTCGGCGCGGTCGGCTCCGTCCTCTCCGCCGACACGCTCGCCGGGATTCCGGGACTGGTGCGCGCCGCCCCGACCAACACCGACGAGGCGGCGGCCGCCGCCTCGTTCCTGAAGCAGCCGCCGTACTCCGCGCTGAAGGTGATGGTGATACAGGACGCCCGGCCGGACGACCAGTACAGCCGCACCCTCGGCAAGGCGTTCCTGGCGGCCTTCCCGGAGGAGCGGCTGGTCGGCCAGGTCGAGCAGTACGACTCCTCGCAGGAAGGTGTCGCCACCGCGTTCGCGACCCGGATGGCGAACCTGTGCGCGGTCAAGCCCGATGTCATCTACTTCGCCGGGCGCGGGGTGAACCTGCCGAGCTTCCTCGCGCCGCTCAAGAACCGGCCGTGCTCCGCCCGCAAGCTCATCGTGCTCTCCGGCGACGATGCCTCGCAGGCCGCCCAGGCCGCCGGTTTCGACGAGATCAAGGAAACCCTGCGCAGTGGCACCGTCCGGCTGCTGTACACCGGTCTCGCCCACCCCGAGGCCTGGGAGAGGCGCCCCGACGCGTACTCGGCCGCGGTGCGGGACGACGTCGCCGTTCTCGGCAAGCACGGCTACTACCATGCGACGTTCCCGCTGGAGGGGCTCGACGACGGCCAGGCGATGATGGGCTACGACGCGGTCAGTGCGGCGGTCAAGGGTGCCCGTACGGTGGGGCGCTCCCCGGGAGCCAATGGCCGGGTGACCGGCTCGCAGATGATCCAGATCTGGCAGTCGCTGCACGGGGTCGACGCGGTGATGGGGGCGAGCGGGTACATCTCCTTCGCCAACGACGGCTCTCCGACGGACAAGGCCGTACCCGTCATCGAGATCGGTGCCGACGGCAAGGTCCACACCCTCGCCGTCTCCTCGCGCACCGGTACCCCGTTCATTCCGCCGAAGGACTGAGCGGGACGGGTGCGGCGGCCACCGGTATGGTGCCCGCCGCACCCGGTCGTGCGGTCAGGACGGGTAGAGCTGACCTGCCGGCACGATGCGCTGTGCCTCGTCGGGCGCGTACCAGAGCAGCTTCATGGCCGCCTCGCCGGTGCGCTCGGTGAAGTCGATACGGATCGAGTGCTTCTTTCCGGCCTGCAGGGTCACGGTGCCGGTGTTGACGGCGGCATCGTGCGGTGTCGTGTTGCTGATGATCTGCTTGCCGTCGACCCAGACCTGCACCGTGTCGTCGGAGACGGTCAGGAAGGTGTACGTCTCGCTGTAGCGGGGCTGGACGGAGCCGGTCCACCGTGCCGCGAAGTTGTCGGTCGGGACGGCCGGGTCCGGTGAACCGAGGTAGCGCCAGGCGAAGTTGATCGTCCGGTCGGTCCGCGTCACCTTCGGCGCCCCGCTGAACGAGGTGTTGTCCCAGTACTGTGCGGTCAGCCCGGTGCCGGTACCGTTCGCCGGCTGCGGCGGGGCGTAGGTCAGCTCGATGACGGTGGCGGTCGCGTTGGCCGCCGCTCCCGACGGTGTGATGTCGTAGCCGTCACCCGCGGCCTTCACGGTGACCTGCTGGCTGCTGCCCAGCACCCGCGCCCCGGTGATGGTCAGCGGCGCGGTGGCCTTCAGATGCAGCGGCTTGCCGGCGCCCGGCCAGGTGTAGACCGACGCCTCCAGCTTGTTGCCCGGTGCCGAGGCCACGGCTCCCCAGGCGGGAGTGGCCACGTTCCTGGCCGCGCCCGCGCCGTACACCGCGGCGCCCTGCCCGTTGGCGGAGAGCCAGGAGCCCATCGAGCGCAGCCGGTCGACCGCGCCCGAGGGCACCGCGCCGGTCTTGTCCGGGCCGATGTTGAGGAGGTAGTTGCCGCCGCGCGAGGCGATGTCGACGACGTTACGGGTCAGTGTGGTCGCGGACTTCCAGTTGGTGTCGTAACCGGCGTACCCCCAGTGGTCATTGAGGGTCATGCAGGACTCCCAGAGCTGCCCGCCGACCGGGGCCGGGGGGATCTCCTGCTCCGGAGTGCCGTAGTCGCCGTCCACGACCCGGCGCTTGTCGACCCGGTTGTTGATCACCAGGTTGGGGTCCAGGCCGTGCAGATAGGTCTGCAGCGCCTCGCCGTCGGCGGTCGACCACGGGTTCGTCGGGTTGTCGGTCGCCCACTCGCCGTCGAACCACAGCACCGCCGGGTGGTAGTTGTCGACGAGCTCCTTGAGCTGGGCGTACATGTCCTTCTTGTACTGCGGGAAGTCGGCCGTGAAGTTCGGGTTGTGCCAGTCCCAGATCGAGTAGTACAGACCGAACTTGATGCCCTGGGAGTCGGCGGCGGCCTTCATCTCGGCCAGGATGTCGCGGCTCTTGCTGAACGACGAGTGGTCGCGCAGATTCCAGGTGTTGACCTTTGTCGGCCACATCGCGTAGCCCTCGTGGTGCTTGGCGGTCTGCACGATGTAGCGCTGGCCCGCGTCCTTGGCCAGTTTCACGATCGCGTTCGCGTCGAAGGACGCCGGGTTGAACTGTGCGGCGATGTCCTCGTACTGCGCCTTGGGTATGGCGCAGTCGCGCTCGATCCACTCGGCGTCCCGGCAGACCGAGCCGTCCGGGCGGGTGTACGTCCCCTGGAGCTGGGAGTAGGCGCCGTAGTGGATGAACATGCCGAAGTGGTCGTCGCGCCACCACTGGGTGCGGGCGCTGGTGAAGGGGTCGTCGTAGGCGTAGTTGGTGCCGGGGCCGGCGGTGGCCGGCGCGGCGGTGGGGGTCGCGGCGGCGGTGGCCGGGCCGCCGGTCAGGCCGATGGCTGTGACCAGGGCGACCACGAAGGCGAGTGCCAGGTGGAGGGTGCGTGCTGAGCGGCTCATGGGCATCTCCGTTGATGCGGGGACAGGGCTCATTCGCAGGACAGAACGATGGCAGGGCTATGACAGAACGCGAAGCTTTCATCCGATGTCTAGTGGTGGTTGACGACAACCGTCAAGAGAAGTTGCCGGATACACGCCGCTCCACGGCAATTCCCCACTGTTCGCCCGCACATGACGTGCGAAGTCATCCAATCTTTGCTGGGTGACTACCAGGTACGCCCCGCCCGCAGCAGCTGGTCGCGGACCAGCGCGACATGCGGGAGTTCGCCGGCCCCGGGGCGCTGGGCGAGGTAGGCGGTGTTGATGGGCGGGTCCTCGGGTTCGAGGAGTGCGACGAGGGCACCGGAGGCGAGTTCGGCGGCGCAGAGGTAGCGCGGCAGGACGGTGACACCGGCTCCCGCGACGACCGCGGCGAGAACGCCGCGAAGATCCGGGACGGTGATGGCGGCCTGGGCGGACAGCCGGGTGCCGAACACATGGCGCCAGTAGCGGCGGGCGATCGGCAGGTCCTCCGCGTAGGTGATCAGCGGAGCGGCGCGCAGCGCGGCCGGTCCCTCGGCCGCGACGGCGCCGGAGCCGATCCGCTCCGCCCAGGAGGGTGCCGCGACGAGGACGAACTCCTCGTCCATGAGCGGGACGGCGGTGACGCTGCGGCCGCGCGGCCGGACCGTCGAGATGACGAGGTCGTAGCGGCCGGCGCGGAGCCCTTCCAGCAGGTCGTCGGTGAGGCCGGTGGTGATCCGCAGCCGCACTCCCTCGCCGGTCAGCGGAGCCAGCGCCGGGAGCGCCCGGAGGCAGAGCAGCTCGGCGGGCCCGGCCAGATGCACCGGCTCTGCGGGTATCCGCCGGTCCGAGTGGTCCCGGCCGGTGATCCCCGCGAGGGCGTCCAGCGGTGCCGAGACATCCGCCGCCAGCTGGTCGGCGACCGCTGTGGACGCGACGCCGCGCGGCAGCCGGTCGAAGAGCTGGCGCCCCAGGCGCTCCTCCAGGGCCCGCACCTGGGCGGTCACCGTCGGCTGCGACAGGCCGAGCAGCCTCGCTCCCGCGGTGAAGGAGCCGGCACGGTGCACGGCCAGGAAGGTCCGCAGCAGGGTGAGGTCCAGGGGAGGGGGTACGGGCCCCGGTCCTGGTAGCTCCGATCCATCGGGATTCCTATGGCTCATGGTGGTGATTCTATTGGATTTCGATGGATCGGCGGCCTACGTTCGAGATCGACAGCGATCTGACACTCCACGTACGGAATGTCGGACCGTCGCCCCCACCGAGAGATGTGACATGGCAAAGATCCTGTTCGTGATGACCGGCGCCGACCACTGGACGCTGGCCGACGGCACCAAGCACCCCACCGGATTCTGGGCCGAGGAGGCCGTGGCTCCCTACCGTGCCTTCACCGGTGCCGGCCACGAGATCGTGATCGCCACCCCCGGCGGAGTCGTCCCCACGGTCGACCGGGGAAGCCTCGCGCCGGAGGTGAACGGCGGCCAGGAGGCGGCCGACGCGATCGTCGCCGAGCTCGCCGCGATGACCGCCCTGAAGAAGCCCGTCAAGCTCGAGGAGGTCGAACTGGCCGACTACGACGCGGTCTTCTACCCGGGCGGCCACGGCCCGATGGAGGACCTGGCCGTCAACGCCGACTCGGGCCGGCTGCTGACCGCCGCCCTGGACTCCGGCAAGCCGCTCGGTGTGGTCTGCCACGCCCCTGCCGCGCTGCTCGCCGCCACCCGCCCCGACGGCACCTCGCCGTTCGCCGGCTACCGGCTGACCGGCTTCACCAACGTCGAGGAGACCCAGGCGGGCTTCGCCGACAAGGCGAAGTGGCTGCTCCAGGACCGGCTCGTCGAGATCGGCGCGGACTTCCAGGAGAGCGACGCGTGGGCGCCGTACGTGGTCGTCGACCGCAACCTGATCACCGGTCAGAACCCGGCCTCGTCCGCGCCGCTCGCCGCCGAGCTCCTCAAGGCCCTGGGCTGACCGTACGATGCCCACCGACCGGCTGACCGAGGTGCTCGACGCCACCTACACCTGCCTGACCAGGTACGGCGTACGGCGCACCACCATGGACGACATCGCCTCCACGATGGAGGTGTCCCGGTCGGCGGTCTACCAGTACGTCCGCGGCAAGGACGACGCCTTCCGCCGGCTCGCCGAGCGCCTGCACATCCGGGCGCTCGAGCGGGCCCGGCGGGCGGCGGCCGCCGACGCCCCGGCCCCGGAACGGATCCGCGGCATCCTGGCGGCCAAACTCGACCTGGTGCTGGAACTCGCCGGGGACTCCCCGCACACCGCCGAACTGCTCGACGAGAAAGCCCGGCTGTTCGGCGACATCTGCCACGGCTTCACCGCCGACCTGCGCGCCCTGCTGATCGGGGTGTTCGCCGAAGCGGGCACGGGTCCGCCCGACCCGGCCGACGCCGCCGACATCTGCCTCGCCCTGGTCATCGGACTGGAAGCCACCGAGGACGGTGCGCGGCTGCTCCGCCCGGCCACCGACGCCCTGCTGGCCGGGCTGCCGTCCTGACGTCCCGGCCGACCCCGCTTCCGGGCGGTCACTCCTCCAGGCCCTCCGGAAGGCTGCCGGTGTGCACCACGGCCAGTGACCGGGTGGCACGGGTCAGGGCGACATAGAGATCGCTGGCTCCGCGCGCGGAACCGGAGACGATGAGCGCCGGCTCGACGACGATCACCGAGTCGAACTCCAGCCCCTTGGCCTGCCGGGGTTCGAGCAGCACGAGCGACTGCGTCAGATCGGGCTCCTCGCCCGCCATCACCCCCGGGAGCTTCCCGGCCAGTGCCTCGTGCAGTGCCCGCGGCGCGATCACCGCGAGCCGGCCGTCGTCCGGGGTCTCCAGGGAGGCGGCCTCCGCGACCGTACGGACGAGGTCGTCCGTGACGCACACCCGGGGCCGTACTCCTGTCGAACGCACCGAGCGCGGCGGCTCGTACGACGGGTCGGCGGCCCTCGCCACCCCGGCCGCCAGCTCCATGATCTCGGCGGGCGTGCGGTAGTTGACGCCCAGCCGCACATGGCTCCAGCGGTCCCCGACGTACGGGTCCAGGATCTGCCGCCAGGAGTCGCAGCCCGCCGGATCGCCGGTCTGGGCGGGGTCGCCGACCAGGGTCAGCGAACGCGTCGGGCAGCGGCGCATCAGCAGCCGCCACGCCATGGCGGACAGCTCCTGCGCCTCGTCCACGATGATGTGGCCGAAGGCCCAGGTACGGTCGGCGGCGGCGCGTTCCGCGGCGCTGCGGCGGTCGGTCTCCTCGTGCCGGTCGGCGAAGCGCTCGGCGTCGATGAGGTCGTGGGCGGTCAGCACCTCGGACTCCCCGTCCTCGAACTCGAAGGAGCGCGAGCCGTAGGACAGTTCCAGTACCCCCTGGGCGTAGGCCACCTGCTCGCCGCGCTCCCGCGCCGCCGCGGCCCGTGCTGCCCGGTCGTCCTCGCCGAGCAGCTCGGCGGCCTCGTCCAGCAGCGGGATGTCGCCGACGGTCCAGCCGCCGCCGGTGCGGCGGATCAACTCGGCGTCCGCGTCCGGCAGCTGGACCGGATCGGCGAGGAAGCCCCCGACCAGCTGCTGCGGGGTGAGGTAGGGCCAGTACGCGTCGATGGCGGCGTGCACCGCGGGGTTGTCGTTGAGCTCGCGGCCCAGCTGCTCGACCTCCGCCGGGTCGAGGAAGTTCTCCCCGTCGTACGGGTCCGTGCCCAGCCGGTCGGCGAGCTGTGCGGTGAGCGCGTCGAGGACGAAGCGGCCGAAGTGGGCGCGGGCCAGGTTGTGCGGCAGCCGGGTCTGGCGCGCGCAGTGCCGGGCGTCCTCGGCGACGGCCCGCTCCAGCAGCAGCGTCTCGCGCTCGTGCTGGATGGGAAGGGCCGGGTCGGGGACGGTCTGCCGGTCGCGCAGCACCTTCGCGAGGACATCGGCCATGCCGGCCCGCCCTTTGACGGCGGCGGCCCCGGGGCCGTCCGTCCCCGTGGCGGCGACGCCGGGGAAGAGCTCTCCCACGGTCGACAGCAGCACACCGGTCTCGCCGAGTGACGGCAGCACCTCGCCGATATAGCCGAGGAAGGCCGGGTTGGGCCCGACGATCAGCACCGCGCGGCGGGCCAGCTGCTCGCGGTACGCGTAGAGCAGATACGCCGCGCGGTGCAGCGCGACGGCGGTCTTGCCGGTGCCGGGCCCGCCCTCGACGACGAGCACGCCCCGGTGCGGGGCGCGGATGATCTCGTCCTGCTCGGCCTGGATGGTCTGCACGATGTCGGCCATCCGGCCCGTGCGGGCGGCCCCGAGCGCGGCGAGGAGCACGGCGTCCCCGCGCGGGTCCTCGTGTCCCGTGCGCACCGCGTCGGTGAGGTCCAGGACCTCGTCGTGCAGTGCGGTGACGGTGCGGCCGACGGTGGTGAGGTGCCGGCGACGGCGCAGGCCCATCGGGGAATGCCCGGTGGCGAGATAGAAAGGACGTGCGACGGGGGCCCGCCAGTCCACGACGAGCGGGGTCCGGTCGGCGTCGTCCTGCCGGATTCCGATACGGCCGATGTGATGGCGTATGCCATCGGCGAAGTCGATTCGCCCGAAGCAGAGCCCGGACTCCACGGAATTCAGCCCGGAGAGCCGGTCGGTCCGCTCGGTGGCGATCACATCGCGTTCGAGGCGGGCCTGGAGACCCTTGCCCACCTGGGTAAAGGATGCCTGGAGTGCGGCCTCGGCCTGCTCCCGGAGCGTGTCGAGGCGCTCGTAGAGCCGTGAGACGAATTGCTGTTCTTTCTGCAATTCCTCGGTTGACAATTCAGCTCCTGACGCGGTACGGTGTGCGCATAAGAGTTCTCCGCGCTGTTTTGACGCGCGAAGACATGAAACACCTAATATACGCAAGGAATTACCCCGGACGTCAATACGTCCGGGGTAATTTTTTGCCCGGAATCATTTCGGGCGGCGCGGCATCCGTCAGCGGGAAGCGGGGGCGGCCCCGGCCGGACCCGGTGAACCGGGCTGGTCCGCGTCCCTGCCGGTCGCGGCCGGGCCGACCAGTTCCTTGAGGACGTCGGCCATGGTGACGAAGCCGATGCTGCGGCTCTGCTCGTCGACGACCGAGGCGAGGTGGGCCCGGCCGGCGCGCATGGCGGTGAGGACGTCGTCGAGGGGGCTGGCCGCGCTGACCGTGGTGATCGGGCGCAGCGCCGTACGGGGGAAGGGCCGGTCCCGCGGCTCGGTGAACAGGGCGTCCTTGACGTGCAGATAGCCCAGCACCCGGCCGTCGCCCTCCGCCACCGGGAAGCGCGAGAAGCCGGAGCGGGCGGACAGCTGCTCCAGATCCTCGGGAGTGATGCCGAGCGGGGCCCGGACGACGCGGTCGGTCGGCAGCGCGACCTCGCCGACGGGCCGGCGGCCCAGCTCCAGGGCGTCCTGCAGCCGTTCGGTGGCCCGCGAGTCCAGCAGTCCCGCCAGACCGGCGTCGGTCACCATGCGGGACAGCTGGGCGTCGGAGAAGACCGCCGCGACCTCGTCCTTGGTCTCCACCCGCAACAGCCTCAGCAGGGTGTTCGCGAAGGCGTTGATGGTGAAGATCACCGGCCGCAGCGCCCGGGTGAAGGTGACCAGCGGCGGGCCGAGTGCGAGCGCGCTGCGCGCGGGTGCGGCCAGGGCGATGTTCTTGGGGACCATCTCGCCGATGAGCATGTGGAGATAGGTGGCGACGGCCAGGGCGATCACGAAGGCGATCGGGTGGATGAGCGCGTCGGGCACGTTGACGGCGTGGAAGACCGGTTCCAGCAGATGCGCGATGGCCGGTTCCGCGACGATGCCGAGCACCAGGGTGCAGACCGTGATGCCGAGCTGGGCGGCGGCGAGCAGCGGGGACAGATGCTCCAGGCCCCAGATGACGCTGCGGGCGCGCCGGTCCCCTTCGTCTGCGCGCGATTCGATCTGGCTGCGGCGTACGGAGATCATCGCGAACTCGGCGCCGACGAAGAAGGCGTTGACGACGAGGGTCAGGGCGCCGATGAGGAGTTGCAGGACGGTCATCGGGTGCTCTCCCCGTTCGGTGCCGACGGGCTGTCGGAGGCGGGCGGTGCGACGATCCGGACGCGCGAGGCGCGCCGGCCGGCCGCCTCGGTGACCTCCAGCCGCCAGCCGTCGAGTTCGACGGTGTCGCCGGTGGCCGGGATCCGGCCGAGGCGCTGGGCGACGAGTCCGGCGAGGGTCTCGTACGGGCCTTCGGGCGCGTGCAGGCCGATCTCCTCCAGCTGGTCGTCGGTGCGGGTCGCGCCGTCCGCGTCGTAGGTCCGCCGGCCGTCGGCGTCCTCGCCGGTGAAGGTGAGGTCGGACAGCTCGTGCGGGTCGTGCTCGTCGCGGACCTCGCCGACGACCTCCTCGACGATGTCCTCCAGGGTGACCACACCGGCCGTGCCGCCGTACTCGTCGATGACGACCGCCATGGACTGCTTGCCGCCGAGCCGGTCCAGCAGCCGGTCGACGGTCAGCGATTCGGGCACCAGCAGCGGTTCGCGCAGCAGCGAGGTGACCGGGAAGCGCGGGCGGCGCCCGGCGGGAACGGCCAGTACGTCCTTGATGTGGGCGGTGCCGATGACGGAGTCGAGGGTGCCGCGGTAGACGGGGAAGCGGGACAGGCCGGTGGCGCGGGTCGCGTCGGCGACGTCCTCGGCGGTGGCCCGCGAGTCGAGCGCGGTGACCTGGACGCGCGGGGTCATCACGTTCTCCGCGGTGAGTTCCGACAGGTTCAGGGTGCGGACGAACAGCTCGGCGGTGTCGGCCTCGAGCGTGCCGGCCTTGGCGGAGTGCCGGGCCAGCGCCACCAGCTCCTGCGGACCGCGCGCGGAGGCCAGCTCCTCCGCGGGCTCCAGCCCCATCCGGCGCAGCATCCGGTTGGCGGTGTTGTTCAGATGCCGGATCAGCGGGCCGAACGCGGCGGTGAAGGCGCGCTGCGGGGCGGCGACGGCCTTGGCCACCGGCAGCGGCCGGGAGATCGCCCAGTTCTTCGGGACGAGTTCGCCGACGACCATCAGCATCACGGTCGACAGCGCGGTGCCCAGCACCAGCGCGGCGGAGGAGGCCGCGGAGTCCGGCAGCCCGGCGGCCCGCATCGGGCCGGTGAGCAATTCGGTGATCGAGCCCTTGGAGAGCATGCCGATCACCAGGCCGGTGACCGTGATCCCCAACTGCGCGCCGGACAGCTGGAGCGTCAGGGTGCGGACGGCCTGCAGTGCGGCGGAGGCGCCGCGCTCACCGGCCTGCTCCGCACGTTCCAGCTCACCGCGTTCGATCGTCGTGAGCGAGAACTCGGCCGCGACGAAGACACCGCAGGCGAGGGTGAGCAGCAGAGCGACCACCAGGAGGAGCACTTCGGTCATCGGGTCACCTCCGTCCCATGATCGGGCAGAGGTGGTCGGTCCGCACGGCGCCGGCTACTGGGAGGTTCGTCCATGGAGGGACGCTCACACCTTTCCTGGAGGTCGTTCCGTCGGAGGACTCGATCACGCTCATAGTAAAGGAAAGGCAAAGGCGCGGCGTGGCGCGGGGCCTCCGGAGCGCCCGGCGGGTCGCTCCCGACGCCACGCGCGGGCTACCCCACGGTGTTGCGCGAACTCGTTCCGTGATCGCCCCAGGTCACTGTTTCACGCCGTTTTCGATCATGTGGGAAGGGCCGCGAGGAGGCTTCCGGTGAGGGTGCCGAGGGATAGGGTGGAGGCTTCCCGCGACCCGCCCCGGAGGTGCCTGCCCGGTGTCCGACAGCTTTGTCCACCTGCACAATCACACCCAGTTCTCGCTTCTCGACGGCGCGCAGAAGCTGCCCATCCTCTTCAAGAAGATCGAGGAGGAGGGGATGCCGGCCGTGGCGATGTCGGACCACGGCAACATGTTCGGCGCGTACGAGTTCTTCCAGGTGGCGAAGAAGGGCCCGGTCAAGCCGATCATCGGCATCGAGGCCTATGTGGCGCCGTCCTCGCGGCGCAACCGGAAGCCGGAGTTCTGGGGCCCAGGCGGGCAGCGGGCCGTCTCGGACGACGGCGAGGGCAGCAAGGACGTCAGCGGCGGCGGCCGCTTCACCCACATGACGATGTGGGCCGAGCACGCGCAGGGGCTGCGGAACCTCTTCCGGCTCTCCTCGCTCGCGAGCTTCGAGGGCTTCTACGGCAAGCCCCGTATGGACCGCGAACTGATCTCCCAGCACGCCTCGGGGATCATCGCGACCACGGGCTGCCCGTCGGGCGAGATCCAGACCCGGATCCGGCTCGGCCAGTTCGACGCGGCCCTCCAGGCGGCCTCCGACTTCCAGGACATGTTCGGGCGGGAGAACTACTTCCTGGAGTTGATGGACCACGGCCTGGACCTCGAGCGCAACGTCCGCGAGGACCTCCTCAAGATCGCCAAGGAGCTGAAGATCCCGCTCCTGGCGACCAACGACTCGCACTACGTGCACGAGAGCGAGGCCGACTCGCACGACACTCTGCTGTGCGTCGGCGTCGGCAAGAACAAGGACGACCCGGGCCGCTTCCGGTTCAACGGGACCGGCTACTACATCAAGACCGCGGCCGAGATGCGGGAGCTGTTCTCCGAACTGCCCGAGGCGTGCGACAACACGCTGCTGATCGCCGAGCGCATCCAGGACTACGACGAGGTCTTCGCCGAGGTCAACCAGATGCCGCAGTTCGTGGTGCCCGAGGGCGAGGACCAGGAGTCCTGGCTGCGCAAGGAGTGCATGCGCGGCCTGGCGATGCGGTACGGCGACCCCATCCCGGACGCCGTCATGGAGCGCTTCGAGACCGAGATGAAGATCATCGGTCCGATGGGGTTCTCCAGCTACTTCCTCGTCGTCGCCGACATCTGCAAGTACGCCCGTGACAACGACGTGCCCGTCGGCCCCGGCCGTGGCTCCGCGACCGGTTCCATCGTCGCGTACGCCACCCGCATCACCGAGCTGTGCCCCCTGGAGCACGGGCTGCTGTTCGAGCGGTTCCTGAACCCCGAGCGCATCAACCCGCCCGACGTCGACCTCGACTTCGACGACCGCCAGCGCGACCGGATGGTGCGCTACGTCACCGAGAAGTACGGGGAGGAGTACACCGCCCAGGTCAACACGTTCGGCACCATCAAGGCCAAGGCCGCGGTCAAGGACTCCTCCCGGGTCCTGGGCTACCCCTTCGCGATGGGCGACCGCATCACCAAGGCGATGCCCGCCGACGTGATGGGCAAGGGCGTCCCGCTCACCGGCATGTTCGACCCCTCGCACCCCCGCTACGGCGAGGCGGGCGAGATCCGGCAGATGTACGAGAACGAGCCGGACGTCAAGCGCGTCATCGACACCGCGAAGGGCATCGAGGGCCTGGTCCGCGGCACCGGTGTGCACGCGGCCGCGGTGATCCTCTCGAAGACACCCCTGCTGGACCTGATCCCGATGCACCGCCGGGACAAGGACGGCGTGATCATCACGGGCTTCGACTACCCCAGTTGCGAAAACATGGGGCTGGTCAAGATGGACTTCCTGGGTCTCCGGAACCTGGGCATCATCCATCACGCCCTGAAGATCGTGAAGGAGAACCGGGGGGTGGACCTCAAGACCGAGACCATCCCGCTGGACGACGCCACCACCTACGAACTGATGGCCCGCGGCGACACCCTGGGCGTCTTCCAGCTCGACGGCGGCGCCATGCGCGCCCTGCTGAAGCTGATGGAGCCCACCCGGTTCGAGGACATCGCCGCCGTCCTCGCCCTGTACCGGCCGGGCCCGATGGCCGCCAACGCGCACACCAACTACGCGCACCGCAAGAACGGCCGCCAGGAGATCGAACCGATCCACCCCGAGCTGCGCGAAGCGCTCGACCCGATCCTGGGCACCACGTTCCATCTGCTCGTGTACCAGGAGCAGATCATGGCCATCGCCCGGGAGCTGGCCGGCTACAGCCTCGGCGGCGCCGACCTGCTGCGCCGCGCGATGGGCAAGAAGAAGCCCGAGGTGCTGGCGGCCGAGTGGGAGAAGTTCCACGGCGGCATGCAGACCAACGGCTACAGCGAGGAGTCCATCAAGGCGCTGTGGGACGTCATGCTCCCGTTCTCCGGCTACGCCTTCAACAAGTCGCACACCGCCGGCTACGGACTCGTCTCGTACTGGACCGCCTACCTCAAGGCGAACTACCCCGCCGAGTACATGGCGGCGCTGCTCACCTCGGTGGACGACGACAAGGACAAGGCCGCCATCTACCTGGCCGACGCCCGCAAGATGGGCGTCAGGGTGCTGCCCCCGGACGTGAACGAGTCCACCGCCGACTTCACCGCCGTCGGCGACGACGTCCGGTTCGGTCTGAAGTCCGTGCGCAATGTGGGCACCAACGTCATCGAGTCGCTGGTCGCCTCCCGCAAGTCCAAGGGCAAGTACACGGCGTTCAGCGACTTCCTCGACAAGGCCGAGATCACCACGCTCAACAAGCGCGCCGTGGAATCCCTGATCAAGGCCGGCGCCTTCGACTCGCTCGGACACACCCGCAAGGGACTGTCCGCGGTCCACGAGGACGCCATCGACGCGATCATCCCGGTCAAGAAGGCCGAGGCGTACGGGCAGGACGACCTGTTCGGCGCGCTCGACAGCGGGGACGACGGCGGCGGCAGCGGCTTCGGTCTGGACTTCAAGATCGGCGAGGACGAGTGGCCGCGCAAGCAGCTGCTGTCGACCGAGCGCGAGATGCTGGGCCTGTACGTCTCGGCGCACCCGCTGGACGGGGCCGAGCACATCCTCGCCCGCAACCGCGACACCTCCATCGCCGATCTGGTCGCCTCCGGGCAGACCCAGGGCGTGGTGAAACTCGCGGGGCTGATCACCACCGTCGAGCGGCGGATGACGAAGCAGGGCAACGCGTGGGCGATCGTGCACCTCGCCGACCGTGACGCGAACATGGAGATCTGCTTCTTCCCCGCCTCCTACCAGCTCGTGCAGCACGCCCTGATCCCGGACACCGTGGTCGCGGTGACCGGACGGATCAACGACCGCGACGGAACGATCAACATCGCCGGTCAGGAACTGATGGAGCTGGACATCTCGTCGGCCGAGTACGGCGGCAAGCCTCCCGTCCAGCTGTTCATGCGGGCCCACAAGCTCAACCAGCCGACGATCAACGAGCTCAAGCGGATCCTGCGCGCCCACCCGGGCGACAGCCCGGTGCGCATGCGGGTCCGCGGGCCGGAGAAGACCACCGTCTTCGAGCTGGGGTTCCTGGTGAACCACGAGACCATCGCCTCCGACATCAAGGGCTCCTTCGGCGCCGAGAGCTGGCTGGGCGTGGCATGACCCGCGAGTGGTTTCCGTCCCGTCCGCTTCCGGGCTGACGGGACGGAAACCACTGGCCGCGGGGGCGAGCCGGCTGTTTGACTGCGCCGCATGAACGACCTTCACATCCGCGCGGCGGCCCCCTCGGACATCGCGGCCGTACTCGGCTTCTGGCAGGTGGCGGCCGAGGGCGCCAGCATCAGTGACGACGAGCAGGGCGTGGCCCGGCTGATCGCCCGGGACCCGGAGGCGCTGCTCCTGGCCGAACGCGACGGTGTGCTCCTGGGGTCGGTGATCTCCGGATTCGACGGCTGGCGGTGCCATATCTACCGGCTGGCCGTGCACCCCGGCGCCCGGCGCCAGGGGATCGCCGCGGCGCTGCTGGCGGCGACGGAGGAACGCTTCGTCGCGCTGGGCGGGCGGCGGGCGGACGCGATGGTCCTGCAGCGCAACGAGCTGGCGCACCACGCTTGGAAGGCGGCCGGCTATGGCCCCGAGGAGCCGTGGCGGCGCTGGACCAAGCCGCTGAGGTAGCCGCCGGCCGGCGGGATCCGCCGTGGCCCACTTGCCGCTACTAGCGGATCGGCGCTAGCTTGTAGGTATGGCCAAGACCCAGTTGAACGTGCGGGTGGAAGAGTCCACCGCCGAAACGGCCCGGGACCGGGCTTCGCGCCGGGGCATCAGCGTGAACCGGTACATCGAAGAGCTCGTCCAGCAGGACGCGGGTGAACGCGGACGCACCTTCGTCGAGGCCGCGGCCGACTTCATGAAGAGCTACGAGTCGGTGTTCGCGGAGGAGTTCGGCACGGAGCGCGAAGGCAGCCGTTGAGCCTGCGTATCGACCTGGCCTGGCTGCTCATGGTCGCCGAGCACAACACCCCGGGCGACCCACAGGTCACCGACTGGGGCGCGCTGCTCGCGGCGGTGAGCCGGCACCAGGCGGAGATCTTCGGCACCCCCGTCTACCCCGACCCGCACGACCGCGCCGCCGCACTGCTGCAGATACTCGTGCACGTCCCCGCCCTGGAGCGGTCCAACGCGATGTTCGCCTCGGCGGTCGCGTACGCCTACCTCGTCGCCAGCGGACTCAAGGTCACCACCTCACCGGAGCAGGTCCGCGATCTGGCCCGGCTGGTCAAGGACGGCTCCGCCGGCGTCGGCCGGATCGCGGACGAGCTGCGCGGCTGGGGCGGATAGCCGGATAGCCGGACGGGACTTCGCAACACGCCCTAGCCGCGTCCCTCGGTCCGGGTGAACTCCTCGGCGTCCCAGACACCGCCGAGCTGCGGGGCCAGCCAGCCCGGCGCGGCGGCTCGGAACTCCTCCGGGGTGAGGGTGCTCGCACCGGCCGGGACCGCCCCGAGCAGCGGCACCCCCGCCGACTCCGGGAGGTCGGTCAGATTGCAGCGGGCCGCCAGGTCCGGTTCGGCCGGCCAGCTGCCGACGATGAGTCCGGCGCACCGCAGGTCCCGCGCGGCCAGCGCCTCCGTCGTCAGCGCGGCCGTGTTGAGCGTGCCGAGACCGGCGGGCACCACCACGAGTACGGCGGCGCCGAGCAGCTTCGCCACATCGGCCAGGGTCGAGCCGCCGTCGTCGAAGCGCACCAGCAGTCCGCCCGCGCCCTCGATCAGCACCACGTCGTGCACGGCGGACAGCTTCGCGGCCGCCTCGGCGATCTCGGTCGGACGCACCGGGTGCAGTCCTGCCCGCCGGGCCGCGGTCGCGGGCGCCAACGGTTCCGGGTAGCGGGCGAGTTCGACCGCGGTGACCCCGCCGGCCAGCCGCGCCACCTCGGCCGCGTCACCCGGCTCACCCTCCGCCAGGCCCGTCTGGGCGGGTTTGAGCACGGCGACGCTCAGCCCCTGCGCCAGTGCGGCCGCGGCGACCGCCGCGGTCACCACCGTCTTCCCGATCTCCGTGCCCGTCCCCGTGACCGCCAGTACCGCCATGTGACCGCTTCCTCCTCGTGTCGATGCCGGACGGCGCGCCGACCGCTCCGCGCCGTCCGCCCCCGGTTGTCAGCCCGCGCGCGCGGCCGCCAGGACCGCCGCACAGATCCGCGCCACGTCCTCGTCCCCGGTGACGTAGGGCGGCATGATGTACACCAGATCACGGAACGGGCGCAGCCACACACCCGCCCCCACCGCGGCCCGGGTGGCCGCGGCCATGTCGATCTGATGGTCGAGCTGGACGACCCCGATCGCCCCGAGCACGCGGACGTCCCGTACGCCCGGCAGCGCGGCGGCGGGCGCCAGTCCGTCGAGCAGTCCGGCCTCGATGCGTTTGACCTCGCCCGCCCAGTCCTGCGACAGCAGCAGGTCGATCGAGGCACACGCGACGGCCGCCGCGAGCGGGTTGCCCATGAACGTCGGGCCGTGCGCGAGAACCGGGACCTCACCGCGCGAGATGCCGTCGGCGACCCGGGTGGTGCACAGCGTCGCCGCCATCGTCAGATAACCGCCGGTCAGCGCCTTGCCCAGACACATCACGTCGGGCGAGATCCCGGCGTGCTCCGCCGCGAAGAGAGCGCCGGTGCGGCCGAAGCCGGTGGCGATCTCGTCGAAGACCAGCAGCACGTCGTGCTCGTCGCACGCCTCGCGCAGCACCCGCAGATAGGCGGGGGAGTGGAACTTCATCCCGCCGGCGCCCTGTACCACCGGCTCGACGATCACCGCCGCCAGCTCATCGGCGTGACGGCCGATCAGCTCCCGCAGATGGGCCACGTAACGCGGGTCGGGCTCGGCGACGAAACCGGACGGCGGCGCGTCGGCGAAGACCTGCCGGGGGAGCGCCCCCGACCACAGTTCGTGCATCCCGCCGTCGGGGTCGCACACCGACATCGGCTGCCAGGTGTCCCCGTGGTAGCCGCCGCGCCAGGTCAGCAGCCGCTGCTTGGCCGGCCGGCCCAGCGAACGCCAGTACTGCAGGCACATCTTGACCGCGACCTCGACCGACACCGAGCCGGAGTCGGTGAGGAAGACATGGCGCAGCGGCTCCGGGGTGATCTCCACCAGTCGCGCCGCGAGGCGGACGGCGGGCTCGTGGGTGAGCCCGCCGAACATCACATGGCTGAACCGGTCGAGCTGGCCGCGCGCGGCCTCGTTGAGGACCGGGTGGTTGTAGCCGTGGATCGCCGACCACCAGGACGCCATGCCGTCGATCAGCTCGGTCCTGCCCTCCGCCGGGGCGGCCAGCCGCAGCCGGACCCCGGACGCCGATGCGACGATCAGCGGCTCCTGACGGCCGGGCATCGGCCCGTAGGGATGCCAGACGTGCTCCCGGTCCAGCGCCAGCAGCGCATCGGGGGTCAGCGCCACCGGAGCCGGCGGCGTGATGAGAGGCTCAGGCATTGGGCGGCAGGTCCGTTCCCGCTCCGCGCCGGCGGACGGCGACCAGTCCGGTGCGGGCGGCACCCGCCGGGACCGGCTCCTGGTCCGGTGCGCCCGCGGGCTCCGCCACCGGCTCGGGTGCGCCCTGCGCCGCGCCGCCACAGGGACCGCAGCCGCCGCCGTCGGCGTGCGAACCGCAGCCCGCGTCCTCGTTCTGCGAGCCGCAGCCGCCGCCCGCTTCGTGCGAGCCGCAGCCGCCGCCGGCGTGCGCCACGTCCGCGCGGTGCTGGGGGAGCGTGACCGTACCCGCGCCCTCCACCTCGAAGCCGGCGTCGGCGATCATGTCGAGGTCGGCCTGGCCGGCCTGGCCCTCGCTGGTCAGATAGTCGCCCAGGAAGATCGAGTTCACCAGGTGCAGCGCGAGCGGCTGCAGGGAGCGCAGGTGCACCTCGCGGCCGCCGGCGAGCCGGACCTCCACGTCGGGGCAGACGAACCGCACCATCGCCAGGATCCGCAGGGCGCGCTGCGGGGTGAGGTTCCACTCCTCGGCCAGCGGGGTGCCCTCGAACGGGATCAGGAAGTTGACCGGCACCGAGTCCGGGTCCAGCTCACGCAGCGCGAACACCACGTCCACGAGGTCGGCGTCGGACTCGCCCATGCCCGCGATCAGACCGGAGCACGCGGACAGCCCGGCCGCCTGTGCCTGCTGCACGGTGTCCACCCGGTCGGCGTAGGTGTGCGTGGTGGTGATGCCCCCGTACGTCGCCTCGGAGGTGTTCAGGTTGTGGTTGTACGCGTCCGCGCCGGCCTCGCGCAGCCGGTCCGCCTGACCGGCGGAGAGCAGGCCCAGGCACGCACACACCTCGATGCCCTCGTTCTCCTCCTTGATCGCCTCGATGGTCCGGGAGACCCGGTCCACATCGCGGTCCGTGGGACCGCGCCCGCTGGCCACCAGGCACACCCGCTTGGCCCCGCCCGCGACACCGGCCGTCGCGGCGGCCGCCGCCTCGTGCGGCTTGAGCCAGGTGTACTTCAGGATCCCGGCCGTGGAGCCGAGCCGCTGCGAGCAGTACGAGCAGTCCTCCGGGCACAGCCCGGACTTGAGGTTGACCAGGTAGTTGAGCTTCACACGGCGCCCGAACCACTGGCGCCGCACCTTGCCGGCCGCGGTCACCACATCGAGCAGGTCATCGTCGGAGGTCGCCAGTACGGCAAGCGCCTCATCCCGGGTGGGCAGCTCTCGGCGCAGCCCCTTGTCCACCAGCGTGTTCAGCAGATCCATAGGGGCGATCCTGGCCCACCGAGGGGCCGAGAGCCAATGATGGACCGCACAACAGGGGTGGCTATAGGTGTGTGTATCGCCACACCCTGTCCGGGCGGCCCGACCAGTACGTTGCTGCCAGGCCCACCCGCACCTCCGCACCGCACCGCCGGACCCCCCGGCGGACCCGCCAGAGCCCGCCCCGCCGACCCCAGGGACCCCGATGAGCCGCGACCCGTTCGACTGGATCGACGCCCACGCCGAGCGGCGCCGCGAGGCCGGCCTCGTCCGCACCCTGCGACCGCGGCAGGCGGAGTCGACACTGCTGGACCTGGCGGGCAACGACTACCTCGGACTGGCCCGGCACCCCCAGGTCACCCGGGCCGGGGCCGACGCCTGCCTGCAGTGGGGCGCGGGCTCCACCGGTTCCCGGCTGGTCACCGGCACCACCGAGCTGCACACCGAACTGGAGGCGGAGCTCGCCGAATTCTGCGGGTTCGAGGCCGCCCTGGTCTTCGCCTCCGGCTACGCCGCGAACCTGGCCGCTGTCACCGCGCTGACCGGGCCCGGCACGCTCATCGTCTCCGACACCTCCAACCACGCCTCGCTGATCGACGGCTGCCGGCTGTCGCGCGCCGACACCGAGGTCGTCGCGCACCGCGACACGGAAGCGGTGCGCAAGGCGCTGGACGCGCACGACGGGCCCGCCGTCGTCGTCTCCGACTCGGTCTTCTCCGTCGACGGCGACGCGGCCCCGCTCACCGGACTGGCCGCCGCCTGCCGCGAGCACGGCGCGGCACTGCTCGTGGACGACGCCCACGGACTGGGCGTCCTGGGCGAGGGCGGCCGGGGCGCGGCCTGGGCGGCGGGCCTGGCCGGCGCGCCGGACGTGGTCGTCACCGCCACGCTGTCGAAATCGCTCGGCAGCCAGGGCGGAGTGGTGCTCGGCCCGGCCCGGGTGATCGAGCACCTGGTGAACGCCGCCCGCACCTTCATCTTCGACACCGGGCTCGCGCCCGCCGCGGCGGGCGCGGCGCTCGGCGCGCTGCGCCTGCTGCGCGGTGAGCCGGAGCGCGCGGAGCGGGCCCGTGCGGTGGCCCTGCAGCTGTACGACCGGCTGACCGCGGCGGGGCTGCGGTCGGCCCGGCCGGACGCCTGTGTGGTCGCGGTGCGTGCCCCGTCGGCCGGGGAGGCGCTCCAGTGGGCGGCGGACTGCAGGAACGCAGGCCTGGCGGTGGGGTGCTTCCGCCCGCCGTCGGTGCCCGACGGCATCTCGCGGCTGCGGCTGACCGCCCGCGGCGATCTGACGGATCAGCAGATCGCCGAGGCGGTCGGGGTGATCGTGCGCACCGCGCCTCGCGACTCAGCCCGGTCCGGCGAACTCACCGGCGCGTAGCGCCCGTACGAAGTCGTCCCAGGCGGCCGGCGCGAACAGCAGCACCGGTCCCTCGGGGTTCTTGGAGTCGCGCACGGCCAGCTGTCCTGCGGACAACCGGGCCGTTTCGACGCAATTGTTGGCCGCGGTGCTGTAGCTGCTGCGTTGCCACCGCGTCGCACAAGGAGTTGTGCTGGAGGAAACGTACCGAGGCAGTACCGGCATATGGTGCCTCCTTACGCGCCTTTGCTGTTCCCGGAGCCGATCCAGGAGTCGTTCCCGGAGCCGATCCCGGAAATGAACGCCAATGAGTCGTCGTACGACAGGGCGTGGGAGCGCAATCGGTCGAACGCGGCGCTGTAGGCCCTGAGATCCTCTTGTCGATCCACATAGAGACTACTCGTCAAATGGTCGATAACAACAACGTCCAGATCGGCAATGAGCGGGAAGGAGAAGATTACGAAAGATCCCGTAACACCTATGTGGCCGCCCGCGGCGAAGGGCAGAACCTGCAGCCGTATCCGCGGCATCCTGGCGGCTTCCGCGAGGTGTCGCAACTGCGCCCCCATGACCTGTGCTCCGCCGACATTGCGCCGCAGCACCGCCTCGTCGAGCAGAGCGTGCAGCTCCAGCGGGGAATCCTGCTCCAGCACGGCCTGCCGGGCCGTCCGCACCTCGACCAGGGCGTCGACCTCCCGTGCCCCGAGCTGCGGGAGGACCGAGCGGGTGAGCGCGCGGGCGTACGCCGGGGTCTGCAGCAGGCCGGGCACCACGCTGTTCTCCATGGTGCGCGCCCGGCCGGCGCCGGTTTCCAGACTGATGAAGTCGCGGTACTCCGGGGGCAGTACGTCGCGGAAGTCGTGCCACCAGCCGCGCTGGGTACCCTTCCCGGCCAAGGTCGCCAACAGGTCGCGCAGTTCACGGTCGCGGACCCCGTAGATGTCCAGCAGACAGGCCACGTCCTCCGGCCGCGCGCTGCTGCGGCCGGTCTCGATACGGCTCACCTTCGGCTGGTGCCAGCCGGCCCTGCGGGCGGCCTCGCCGCTCGTCATCCCGGCCAGATCGCGTTGCCGCCGGAGTTCCGCTCCGAGCTTTCGGCGTCGTACCGCGGGGATCCGTTGCATCGCGCGCCGCCCTTCCTGAAGGAACTTTTCAGACCGTCACCAGTGCGACAGTCTGCGCCTGAATACGTTCTCGCGTAGCAGGGTTCACCGCTTTGAGCGACAGATATATGCATATCGCTGTGGATCGGCCGCAATAGCGGCACCATAGGTGGCACTCTGGCGCGAAGTAGCCGTCCGCGGCTCCCTGCGGGCAGACCGCACGACGGAGTCTCGGGGCACGGCGGGAAAGGGACAGCGTCGCCATGGCAGACCTCCAGGAAGCATCCGTCACCCTGCCGAGCGACCCCGCCTCGGTCACCACGGCCCGCCGGTACGTCTGCGGGCTGCTGGCGGACTGGGGGATGCCCGAGAACGCGCCCGCAGTCGACGCTGTCCGGCTGATCGTCTCCGAACTCGCCACCAACGCCGTGCTGCACACCCTCGGCCAGTCACCCACCTTCACCGTGGACGTCCAGCTGGAGCGGTCCGAACACCTGCGGATCGGGGTCACCGACAGCCATCCGCGCTGGCCGCAGCGGCTGCCGGCCGCCGTCCAGCAGGACAACGGGCGCGGCATGGTCATCATCCGCCATCTCACCGCGGAGTCCGGCGGCCGGCTCTCGGTGACCCCCACGCCGGACGGCGGCAAGACCGTCTGGATCATGCTCCCCTGGGCGGTCCCGGTGCAGTGACCGGTGTGGCCGCGAGCGGTGTGCCGTGATCGGGGCGCCGCGACCGGTGTGCCGTGATCGAGGTGTGGGAGCCCGGCCCGGGAACGTCAGCCGTGGTCCGCGACCAGTAGCGCCTCCGCACCCACCGGGACGTATCCGGCGGCCAGGAAGGCGCGCACGCTGGAGGCGTTTCCCGGGGCGATCTGGGCCCACAGCGGACGGCCGCCGGGCACCAGGTGGCGGGCGGCGCGGGCGAGGCGGCGGCCCAGGCCCGTTCCGCGCGCGCCGGGGTCGACCTCCAGGGCCGCTTCCCAGCGGCCGCCGACGCCGCGGCCGATCAGCACGGTGCCGCCAGGTGTCGTCCAGGCCCGTACGTCGTCACGGCGCTGCAGCGCCCGGACGATCCGCGGATGGGCGCGGTCGGTCGCCGGCTCCAGTCGCAGATCCGGCGGCCCCGGCAGCGGCTGGGCGAGCACCATCATGTCGATGTTCTCCACCCGCCGGCCGACGCGCCGGCCCAGGGCGTCCAGGAACGCCGGGCTGAGCGGCGCGGCGAGATCGCCGGGGGTCAGCAGACCGCGCATCCAGTCGTGGTCGGTATCGGTGAACACGACGGCGTGCGCGGCGAAGGAGAAGACTCCGGCGTCGCGCTCCGAGGGCTGCGGCACGAGGGTCACCCCGCCGTCCGGGGCGGGCAGGACGCCCTTCTCCACATCGGCCAGGATCCGCGGCAGGCTCATGCCTGAGGTGCTTCAGCCGCCTGGGTCGTCCCGGCCGCCGCCCGGGCGCGTTCGGGGGCGCTGCGCTCGACGCAGAACTCGTTGCCCTCCGGGTCGGCCATGTACACCCATCCCGTTCCGTCCGGCCTCCGCTGGTCACTGACCACTGTCGCGCCCAGCCCGGTCAGCCGCGCGACCGTCTCGTCGCGGGTACCGGTGGGCGGCTGGATGTCCAGGTGCACCCGGTTCTTGGCCGACTTGCCTTCGGGCACCCGGATGAACAGCATTCCGGGGACACCCGGTTGGCCCGGATCGATGAGCACCTCGGAGTCACCCGGGTCGGAGTCCTCCAGTACGTAGCCGGTCAACTCGGACCAGAACACGGCGAGACGGTACGGATCGGCGGCGTCGAAGGTGATGTGGTGGACGGGGTTGAGATAGGTCATATACGGCTCCCGGCCGGAGGGTTGGTCCCGAGCGGGGTCAACATATCCGTCCGGCAGGCGTCCTTGCCGGGATTATCCGCCCGCTCCGCCGCTCCGCCCGCGTCGCCCAACGGCCGAGCGGGGCCCGGACGGCCGGGCCCCGCGGTGCGTCAGCGGACCCGCCCGTACCAGACACTGCCGGTCCAGATCTTCTCCAGCCGGACCCGGGTGCCCGTCTTGGGGGCGTGCCAGATCTTGCCGCTGCCGGCGTAGATGCCCACGTGGTAGACGCTGCTGCCGGTGTGGAAGAACACCAGGTCGCCGGCCTGGCGGCTTGAAGCCGCGATGTGCTTGGTGCTGTTGTACTGGGCGCCGGTGGTGCGGGGCAGCTTCTTGCCGGCTTTGTTGAACGAGTACAGAGTGAGTCCGGAGCAGTCGAAACGGTTCGGCCCCGCGGCGCCGTACTGGTACGGAGAGCCCTTCTTCGACGCCGCGACGCTCAGGGCCTTGGCGGAGGCGGTGGCCGCGTCGGCGTGGGTGGCGGTGGCCGGCAACAGGGCGGGGACCGCGACAGCGGCGGCGGTGAGGACCGAGGCGGCCCCCAAACGGGACAGACGTGTGGACATGCCGAACGTGGCCATGCGAAACCCTTCGTCGTCCGCTTGCGAAGGATGACCTGTCGGGTTCGGGCAGGCGAAGAATCCCGGCCGCTGACGCGGCTTCACCCCAAGGGGACGGCCTGGATACCGCTGGGCCGGCCCCGTCGTGCCTGGGTCCTCCGTTCCTGCCGTTGCAGTGTCGACCGGGCATCCGGGCGGCGGCAGGATTGGGCGTCCGCTCGGACCGCCCCACCACGGCGGCGGGGTCTTGTCGTCGAAGGGAGCATGACTCACGAATGCGCTCGGATCGGTACACAAACGGCTTTATGTGATTCTCGTCACCAATCACCTATTTGGGTGGACGGAACGCCGACCGCTGCCGTTTCCGCCCTGGCGCACGCCGGTTGACCTGGGGCGGAAGCACCGACCGTGACGGGCGGACGTCGCAAGTCGGTGCTGCAACATCCACCCGTCACGCGCAAGGGTGACTACTCCGAACGTGCGGCCGGATGTCGCCCCCGATGGGCCGTTCAGTGGCCCGGCGGAGGCGGGACGACCACCAGGGACGTCCGCCGCTCACCGTCCAGGACGCGCAGCGCCCTGCCCAGCGTGCCGGTGTGCACCTCGGTCTCGCCGCGGTCGTGCATCACCGCCAGCGCCTCGCGCAGCGCCGTCGCCCTGCCGACCAAGGCCTGGGCGGCGCGCAGCGCGCCGTAGGTGTCGCGGGAGCGGGACGGGTTGATCCGTCCCAGCAGGTCCACGATCTCCAGATAGCGGTCGACGAGTTCGCCCTCGGAGCGCGTCAGGGCCGGCAGCGGCGGCAGTTCCGGCACCACCGGTGTCACCGGATGCCGTGTGCGGTGCCGTTGGTCTTCCGGCTGAGGGTGACGCGGTCGACGATGCCGTAGGCCAGCGCCTGCGTGGCGTCGAGGATCATGTCGCGCTCGATGTCGGCGCTGACCCGCTCGGGCTCCTGTCCGGTGTGGCGCACCAGCAGCTCCTCCAACTTCTCCCGGGTGCGCAGCAGTTCCCGGGCCTGGATCTCCAGGTCCGCGATGGTGCCCTGCACTGCCTGCCCGAACGACGGCTGGTGGATGAGGACCCGTGCGCCCGGAGTGATCATGCGCTTGCCGGGGGCGCCGGCGGCGAGCAGCACGGCGGCGGCCGAGGCCGCCTGGCCGATGCAGACCGTGGACACGTCGCAGGTGACGAACTGCATCGTGTCGTAGATCGCGGTCATGGCGGTGAACGAGCCGCCGGGGGAGTTGATGTACAGCGAGATGTCCTGCCCGGGTGCCGAGCTCTCCAGATGGATGAACTGCGCCATGACGTCGTTGGCGGAGGTGTCGTCGATCTGGGTCCCGAGGATGACGACGCGTTCCTGCAGCAGCTTGGAGTACGGGTCCATGGTGCGGGTCCCGGAGCTGGTGCGTTCGGTGAACTCGGGCAGGACGTAGCGGGCGGTGGGTCGGATCATGGCGGCACCTCCATGTAAAAAATGTACAGGACGTACATCTCGATATGATGGGGAGCATGGCCCATGAAGTACCGGTGACACAAGCGCGTGCGGAGCTCGCGGAACTGATCAACCGCGTTGTCTACGGCGGTGAGCAGGTGGTGCTGACGCGCCACGGCAAGCCGCTCGTTGCTCTGGTCTCCGCCGCTGACCTGCAGCGACTGCGCGATCTTGATGCGGCGACCGAGGAGCCGGTGATCAGCACGGTCTCCTCGTTCGGCTCCCGGGCGTCCGCCACGGGCGAACGCCGCCGCTTCGGCATCGCCGCGGACACCGCGGCCCGGACGCCGGAGATCGGCGTCCGGGCGCGAATGAGACGGTCGGAGCGGTCGTCGTACAGGTGGTGCGGTGTGCGCTCGCGCGCCCGTGCAGCGCGCGCTCAGTGCGTCAGAAGGTCAGCTTCCAGCTGTTGATGTAGCCGGTGTCGACGCGGGCGACGTCCTGGACCTTGAGCTTCCAGACGCCGTTGGCGACCTCGCTGGAGGCGTTGGCGGTGTACGTGGTCACGACGTTGTCGGCGGAGTCCGAGCCGCTGGAGTTCTTCAGGCGGTAGGTGCTGCCGTCGGGGGCGACCAGGTCGATGACGAGGTCGCCGCGGTAGGTGTGGACGATGTCGACGCCTACCTGCAGGGCACTGGGCGCGTTGCCCGCGATACCGCTGACGGTGACCGACGAGGTGACGGCCGCGCCCGCGTCCGGGATGGCGACGTCCGTGGTGTTTTCGAAGACCGTGCCGGTCGGCGGTGTCGTGGTCCCGGTGCTCAGGTTCCAGACCGCGTAGGCGATGGCGTCGCTGTTGTTGTCCAGCGCGCTGTCGTTGAGGTTGGCGGAGGTGTCGCACGAGCGGTGGTAGCAGGCGTCGAACGCCTGGCCCGAGGTGCCGCCCCACTTCTGTGCCTGTGCCGCGGTCTTGGTGTAGTCCGCGCCGCTGAACAGCCCGCCGACCGGCACACCCGCGCTCTTGAACGGGGCGTGGTCGGAACGGCCGTCACCCTCGGTCTCGATCTCGGTCGGGATGCCCCTGGTGGCGAAGAAGTCCTTGAAGACCGTCTCGAGCGGCCCGTTGTCGTCGTAGACGAAGTACCCGGGGTTGGGCGAGCCGATCATGTCGAAGTTGAGATAGGCGTCGATCTTCGACCGCTCGGCGGCCGGCAGGTTGTTGACGTAGTACTTGGAGCCGATCATCCCCAGCTCCTCGGCGCCGAACCAGCCGAACCGCAGGTGCTTGGTGGGCTGCAGGCCGGCGCGCGAGACGGCGAGGGCGACCTCCAGGGTGCCCGCGGTGCCCGACCCGTCGTCGTTGATACCGGGTCCCGCGGTGACGGAGTCCAGGTGCGCACCGCTCATCACCACATGGTTGGCGTCGCCGCCCGGCCAGTCGGCTATGAGGTTCCAGCCGGTGGCGCCGCTGCTGGTGAACTGCTGGATCGTCGTGGTGTAGCCGGCCGCGTCCAGCTTGCCCTTGACGTAGTCGAGTGAGGCCTTGTAGCCGGGCCGTCCGTGGGCGCGGTTGCCGCTGTTCGCGGTGGCGATGGACTGCAGTTGGGTCAGGTGCGCCTTGACGTTCGCGACCGGGATGTCCGGTGCGGCGACGGTCGGCGCGGGGGAGGCCGGGGCCGCGGCAGTGGCCGCGGGCGATGCGCCGATGAGGGCCGCCGAGAGCGCGGTGACCGCGCCGATGGCGGTCAGGGCATGGCGCAGCGTCAGTCTTGTGGACACGTGGTGCTCCGTTTTCCGTGGTGGGGGCGCGGAACGAACGAGGCACGCCGCGGCGTCGACCACGGCGCGCAGGAGCGTCTTCTGGCCAGAAGTCTCTTTGATGCGGACATGATGATCCGGCGGTCCCGGATGAGGCGTCAAGGGCGATAACCGGACAGGAAGTTCCGGTGAACGGACGAAGTCAGGCAAAGGCGTTGCAAAGGAACCGCTAAGACGCTCCAAGGACCCACGACACGGCAGGCCGCCCGAACCATGGTGCCGGCTCCGACCTGGGCACTGCGCGTAACGTGAGTTAACGCGGGTGAAACGCCGCCGAACTACCGTTCCGCACCCGATCGACTGTGAGGTGTGGCCGTGCAACTGACCCCCCATGAGCAGGAGCGCCTGCTCATTCACGTCGCCGCCGATGTGGCGGACCGGCGCCGCGCGCGCGGTCTGCGGCTCAACCACCCCGAGTCCATCGCGCTGATCACCGCGCACATCCTCGAAGGTGCCCGCGACGGCCGCAGCGTCGCCGAGTTGATGGCCTCGGGCCGCACGGTGCTGAGCCGGACCGACGTCATGGACGGCATCCCCGAGATGATCCCGGACGTGCAGGTCGAGGCCACCTTCCCCGACGGGACCAAGCTGGTCACCGTGCACGACCCGATCGTCTGACGAGGAGGCCCACCGATGATTCCCGGAGAGATCCTCCACGCCGACGAGCCCGTACCGCTCAACGAGGGAAAGCCCGTCACCCGGCTGACGGTGCTCAACACCGCCGACCGTCCGGTCCAGGTCGGCTCCCACTACCACTTCGCCGAGACCAACCCCGGTCTGGACTTCGACCGCGCGGCCGCGCACGGCCTGCGGCTGTCCATCGCCGCCGGCACCGCCGTGCGCTTCGAGCCCGGTATCCCGGTCGCGGTGGAGCTGGTGCCCATCGGCGGTGCGCGCATCGTCGCCGGGCTGCGCGGCGAGACCGCGGGAGCCCTCGATGGCTGAACTCACCCGAGCCGTATACGCCGACCTGTTCGGCCCGACGGCGGGCGACCGGATCCGGCTCGCCGACACCGACCTGCTGATCGAGGTCGAACGCGATCTGTCCGGCGGCCCGGCCGGCTCCGGCGACGAGGCGGTCTTCGGCGGCGGGAAGGTGATCCGCGAGTCCATGGGCCAGTCCCGGGCGACCCGCGCGGAAGGCACCCCCGACACCGTCATCACCGGCGCGGTCGTCCTGGACCACTGGGGCGTCGTCAAGGCGGACATCGGGATCCGGGACGGCCGTATCGCCGCGATCGGCAAGGCCGGGAACCCCGAGACGATGGACGGTGTGCATCCGGACCTGGTCATCGGACCCGAGACCGAGATCATCGCGGGCAACGGCAGGATCCTCACCGCCGGAGCGGTCGACGCGCATGTCCACTTCATCTCGCCGACCGTCGTCGACCAGGCGTTGTCCGCCGGGGTGACGACCATCGTCGGCGGCGGCACCGGCCCCGCCGAGGGCACCAGGGCGACCACCATCACCCCCGGACCCTGGCACCTGGCCCGGATGTTCGCGGCGCTGGAGGCGTATCCGGTCAACATCGGACTGCTCGGCAAGGGCAACACCGTGTCGTCCGAGGCGATGTACAGCCAACTGCGCGGCGGAGCGGTGGGATTCAAGATCCATGAGGACTGGGGGGCGACCCCGGCCGCGATCGACGCCTGTCTGACGGTGTGCGACGCCACCGGAGCCCAGCTCGCCATCCACACCGACACCCTGAACGAGGCCGGCTTCGTCGAGGACACCCTCGCCGCCATCGCGGGCCGCGGCATCCACGCTTACCACACGGAAGGCGCGGGCGGCGGGCACGCACCCGACATCATCACCGTCGTCTCCCGGCCCAACGTCCTGCCGTCCTCGACCAATCCCACCCGGCCGCACACCGTCAACACCGTCGAGGAGCACCTCGACATGCTGATGGTCTGCCATCACCTCAACCCGGCCGTCCCCGAGGACCTCGCCTTCGCCGAATCGCGCATCCGGCCCTCGACCATCGCCGCCGAGGACTTCCTGCACGACCTCGGCGCGATCAGCATCATCAGCTCCGACTCCCAGGCCATGGGACGGGTCGGCGAGGTCGTGCTGCGGACCTGGCAGACCGCGCACGTGATGAAGAAGCGCCGCGGATCACTGCCCGGGGACGGGCGCGCCGACAACCACCGGGCTCGTCGCTATGTCGCCAAATACACCATCAACCCGGCGGTGGCGCAGGGCCTGGACCAGGAGATCGGCTCCGTCGAGACCGGGAAGCTCGCCGACCTCGTCCTGTGGGAACCGGCGTTCTTCGGCGTCAAGCCGCTGCTCGTCATCAAGGGCGGCCAGATCGCCTACGCGCAGATGGGCGACGCCAACGCCTCCATTCCCACCCCCCAACCAGTGCTGCCGCGGCCGATGTTCGGCGCCGTCGGACGGGCACCGGCCGCCAACTCCTTCAACTTCACCACGCAGACCGCGCTCGACGACGGCCTCCCGGACCGGCTCGGCCTGGGCAAGCGGTTCCTGCCGATCCGCAGCACCCGGGCGCTGACCAAGGCCGACATGCGGGAGAACGACGCCCTGCCGCGGGTCGAGGTCGACCCCGACACCTTCACCGTGCGCATCGACGGCGAGGTCGTCGAACCGGCACCCGCTGCCGAACTGCCCATGGCCCAGCGTTACTTCCTCTTCTGATGACGCCGAGTGCCACGGTGACCGCGACGGCACCGGCCCCCGCCGCCAGGGCCGCGCTGCTGATGCTGGCCGACGGACGGTTCCCGGCCGGCGGCCACGCCCACTCCGGAGGCGGCGAGGCAGCCGTCACGGCGGGTCTCATCCATGACCCGGCCAGTCTCGCCGCCTTCTGCCGGGGCCGGCTGCACACCTCGGGGCTGGTGGCCGCCGCGCTCGCCGCGGCGGCCACCACCGGCCTCGATCCGCTGCTGCTCGACGCCGCGGCCGACGCCCGCACCCCGTCACCCGTACTGCGCGCCACCGCCCGCAAACTCGGCCGGCAACTGATGCGCGCCGCGCGGGCCGCCTGGCCCGCCGCGGAACTCGACCGGCTCGCCGCCGCCCGGCCGCGCGGCGCCCATCAGCCGATCGTGCTCGGCGTCACCGCCCGCGCCGCGGGCCTGACCCCACTGGACGCGGCGCACGTGGCGGCCTACGAATCCGTCACCGGCCCGACCACCGCCGCCGTCCGGCTGCTCGGTCTCGACCCCTTCTCCGTCGGCGCCGTCCTGGCCCGCCTCGCTCCCGAACTCGACGCCGTGGCCGAACGTGCCGCCCTGGCCGCCGTCCGCGCCGCGACGGAGGGTCTCCAAGCGCTGCCCGCCGCGTCCGCCCCGCTGCTCGACATCCACGCCGAGCAGCACGCCGCCTGGCCCGTCCGCCTCTTCGCCTCCTGACCCCGGGACGACCGCGAACCTCCCGACCGTCCACCGCCGTCCGACCGACCCCGGAGCCGACCATGCACCTCGACCACCCGGACACCTATCCCGAGCGCTACACCTACGGCACCCCCGCCCGGCGCCCCGACGGCACCCGCCGGGCCCTGCGGGTCGGCCTCGGCGGACCGGTCGGCTCCGGCAAGACCGCCACCGTCGCCGCGCTCTGCCGCCGGTTGCGCGACGAGCTGTCCATCGCGGTCGTCACCAACGACATCTACACCCGCGAGGACGCGGAGTTCCTGCTGCGCAACGCGGTCCTGCCCCCCGAGCGCATCAGCGCCGTGGAGACCGGCGCCTGCCCGCACACCGCGATCCGTGACGACATCTCCGCCAACCTCGAAGCCGTCGAGGACCTGGAGGACGCGGTCGGGCCGCTGGACCTCGTCCTGGTCGAGTCGGGCGGCGACAACCTCACGGCCACGTTCTCCAAGGGACTGGTGGACGCGCAGATCTTCGTCATCGACGTCGCGGGCGGCGACAAGATCCCGCGCAAGGGCGGGCCCGGCGTGACCACCTCGGACCTGCTGGTCATCAACAAGACCGACCTCGCCCCGCTGGTGGGCGCCGACCTCGGCGTCATGGCGCGCGACGCCGCGGCCCAGCGCGGCGACCTCCCGGTCGTCTTCACCGCGCTGACCGCCGAGGGCGGTATCGCCCCGGTCGCCGACTGGATCCGCGAGCGGCTCGCCGCCTGGACCGCGGACCGGGCATGACCGCCGCTGTCGCGGGCGGGTTGCGCGCCGGTGGAGTCCGCGCCGCCGCCCGCATCACCGCCGTGGCCGACGGGCGCGGCGGAACCGCCCTGCCGGTGCTCGCCGGCGACGGTCCGTTCGCGCTGCGCCGCACCCGGGCCACCGGCCGCGGCGCCCAGGTCACGGTCATCGGCGCGATGAGCGCCCCGCTGGGTGGCGACCGGCTGGAGCTGTCCGCCGAGGTGGGCGCGGGCGCCGAGCTGACGGTGACCAGCGCGGCCGCGACCATCTCGCTGCCGGGCACGTCCGGTGAACCCGCCACGTACGACGTGCGGTTGGACGTCGGCGAGGACGCGGTCCTGCGCTGGTTGCCCGAGCAGGTCATCGCGGCCGCGGGCAGCGACCTGCGGATGACCACTCGTGTCGAGCTCGCGGCGGACGCCCGGCTCGTCTACCGCGACGAGCAGGTCCTCGGCCGCGCGGGGGAGCGGCCGGGGCGGCTCACCACCCGGCTGACCGTCCACCGCGCCGGGGAGCCCCTGCTGGACCAGGAGCTGTCGTTCGGTCCCGGCATCCCGGGCTGGGACGGTCCTGCGGTCCTGTACCGGTACCGTGCCGTCGGCCAACTGCTCGTCGTGTCACCCGACTTCGGCGATGAGCCGCCGACAGCCGCAATCCTCGCGGCGGACCCGGACAGCGGCCAGGCCGTCAGCACCCCGCTCGCCGGCCCCGCCGTCCTGGTCACGGCCGTGGCACCCGACGCGTTGTGCCTGCGCCGGCTGCTCGACACGGCGATACGCACGGTGATGCCGAACGGTGACGGTTCCGGTGCCCATCACCCGAAGACGGCCGCGGCAGGACGCGTTAGCGTGGCCGGATGAGCACTTCGATCAACGACGCAGCGGTACCGGCCCCGTCCCCCGGCCGCGAAGGCCCGACCGCGACGCGCGAGGCACAGCCCCACGAGGTCGGACCGGTACGCACGACGTACGCGCCCGACCGCGACGGCGACCCGGATCCCGGCGAAATCGTCTGGACATGGGTGCCGTTCGAGGAGAACGACGGCCGCGGCAAGGACCGGCCGGTGCTGGTGGTGGCCCGCGAGTCGGCCGGCACGCTGCTGGCGGTCCAGCTGTCCAGCAAGCGCCATGACGAGGACCGCGAATGGGTGCCGATCGGCACCGGTTCCTGGGACGCGGCCGGCCGCGAGTCCTGGGTCGACCTCGACCGCGTGCTGCGCGTGCACCCCGACGGGATGCGCCGGGAGGCCTGCGCGCTGGACCGTCCGCGCTTCGACCGCGTGGTGGGACGGCTGACGGAGCGCTACGGGTGGAGCTGACCGCGCCCGCGAGTTGACCCTCCCGCATGGGCGCCCCTGCCAGGTCGCACTCACTCCGACGCGCTGAGCAGTTCCGTCAGGTGCAGCGCCGCCGGGCCCGGGTCACCCCGGTGCAGCGACTCCGTGCGGTGCACCAGCCGCGGAGCGGACAACGGCACGCCGCCGGCCCCGGCGACCGACGCCGGCAGCAGCGCCAGTCCGTGCCCGGCCCGCACCAGGGCGAGCACGGCCCGCACGTCCGCGCCGTTGTAACGCGGCCCGGGGCGGAAGCCGTTGCCGCACGCCGCGCGCAGTTCACCCAGCGGGATCGCGGCGTCCGGGGCGTCCAGCCACAGCGCGTCGATCAGGTCGGTCAGCCGCAGGCCGTCCCGTGCGGCCAGCGGATGACCGTCCGGCAGAAGGACGGCCAGCGGCTCCTCGCCGACGCCGGCCGTGTGCAGCGGACCGGCGTCGGGCAGCCGCAGCGGATCGCTGGGCGCCGCCGCGCCGTCCACCAGGCCGAGATCGATGTCACCGCAGGCCACCCCGGCGACGACTCCGGCCCGCTCCAGCAGCCGTACGGTCACGTCGGTGCGCGGCGCCGCGGCCCGGAGCCGGGCGAGAGCGAGTGCCGTACGGTCGCCGAACGCCAGCGGGGACGCGCCGAGCACCAGCCGCGCCGCGGGGAAGTGCGCCGCCCGCACCACCTCGGCGCGGGCCGCCGCCATCCGCAGCAGCAGCGGACCCGCGTGCTCCAGCAGCCGGGTGCCCGCCTCGGTGGGCGCCACCGGCCGGCGGCCCAGCAGTTCCACCCCGAGATCGGACTCCAGGGCGGCGATGTGCTGCGAGACGGCGGACTGGGTGTAGCCCAGTTCCCGTGCGGCGGCGGAGAACGACGCGAGCCGGACGACGGTCGTGAAGGTGCGCAGCAGATGCGGATCCATGAGCATCAGTATCACTGATGGGGGGACCACTCATCATCGTTGGACGTGATGCCCGGCCGGTCGCAGGATGAACTCCATGACCACCGAACCTGCGGATATCGCCGCCACTGCCGCCGTTCCTGCCGCGCACCCCGCCCCGTACCCCGCCCCGCGGATCGCCCTGGTCGGCGACCGCTCTCCGTCCGTCCGCTCCCACCAACGGGTCCCTGTCCTGCTGGACGCGCTGCGCGAGCGTCATGGGCTGCCGGCCGACGCGTACTGGATCCCGACGGAGGAGGCCGCCCGGCCTGGCGCCGTGGCCGGCTTCGACGCCGTCTGGCTGCTGCCCGGCAGCCCGTACCGCAGTGAGGCGGGCGCGCTGGCGGCCGTCCGCACGGCCAGGGAGAACGGCATCCCGTTCCTCGGGACCTGCGGTGGCTTCCAGCACGCGCTGCTGGAGTTCGCCCGCACCGTCTGCGGCCTCGGCGACGCCCGGCACGCGGAGAACAACCCCGACGGGGACGGTGATCTGCTCATCGCGCCGCTCGCCTGCTCCCTCGTGGGCCATGAGGGAGCGGTGCACACCACGCCCGGCTCGCTCGCCGAACGGCTGCTCGGCAGCCGCGGGACGCAGGAGCGCTTCCACTGCGACTACGGGCCGGTGACCGACCTGCTGCCGCGACTGCGGGAGCACGGGCTGCGGTTCACCGGACATGACACCGACGGGCAGCCGAGGATCGCCGAACTGCCGGGGCACCCCTTCTTCCTGGCCACGCTCTTCCAGCCGGAACTCGCGGGGGACGGCTCGGTGCCGCATCCCTACATCCGCGGGCTCGCCGAGGCCGCCAGGTCGCACACCATGTCACGGGTTGGTAAAGAATCGCCGGTGTGACCTGTTCACAGCCACCTCACAGCCGAAAGGATCCTTTCGAATCTCTGTGATCACCGTGGCCACAAGTCGCGGGTCAGTAGGGGGAGGAATTTCCTTGAGACGCACTGTTGTGCTCGTCTCCACCGGCGCCCTCATAGCGGGCGCCATAGCCGCCGCTCCGGCGGCCACCGCCGGAGACAAGCGGCCCACCGGCCAGCACCGGCCGAGCGGACTCGCCGAGTCCATCGGCGTGCAGATCGCGGCCGCCCGTGCGGCCGAGAAGGGCATCGACTGGGCCACGTGTCCGGCCGACTGGGGCTTCCCGGCCCCTGTCCAATGCGGCTACGTCACCGTTCCGGTGGACTACGCCAAGCCGTTCGGCAAGACCATCAAGATCGCGGTCGACCGGGCCGGCAGCACCGGCACCCCGGCCGAGCGCCAGGGCGCACTGCTCTACAACCCCGGCGGCCCCGGCGGTTCGGGTATGCGGTTCCCGCTCCGGATCACCAACAAGTCGGCGCTGTGGGTGAACACCGCCAAGGCGTACGACTTCGTGGGCTTCGACCCGCGCGGCGTCGGCCACTCGGCGCCGATCTCCTGCCAGGACCCGCAGGAGTACGTGAAGGCCCCCAAGGCCGACCCGGTGCCCAGCGGTGAGGCGGACAAGCTCGCGCAGCGCAAGCTCGCCGCCGCGTACGCCAAGGGCTGCCTGGAGCGCACCGGCGCGCAGATGCTCTCGCAGATGACGACGGCCAACACGGCCCGCGACATCGACGTGGTGCGCGCCGCCCTGCACGAGAAGAAGCTGAACTACATCGGCGTCTCCTACGGCACCTACCTCGGTGGTGTGTACGCCACGCTCTTCCCGACCCACGTGCGCCGCATGATCATCGACAGTGTGGTCAACCCGGACGACGACCAGGTCTGGTACCAGAACAACCTGGACCAGGACGTGGCCTTCCAGGGTCGCTGGGACGACTGGAAGGCGTGGGTCGCCAAGTACGACTCCGTCTACCACATCGGTGACACCCCGGCGAAGGTGCAGACGCAATGGGAAGCCCTGCGCGCCGCCGCCAAGGCGAACCCGATCGGCGGGGTCGTCGGCCCGGCCGAGCTGCTCGGCTTCTTCCAGGGCGCTGCGTACTACGACTCGTCGTGGGCCAGTGTCGCGGGCGTGTGGAGCAAGTACCGCGCGGGTGACACCCAGGCGCTCGTCGGTGCCGCGGGACCGGACATGTCCGACACCGCGGGCAACATCTCGTCGGAGAACGGCACCGCGGTGTACACCGCGGTGGAGTGCACCGACACCAAGTGGCCGACCAGCTGGAAGAAGTGGGACCGTGACAACACGGAGCTCCACAAGAACTACCCCTTCCTGACCTGGTCCAACGCCTGGATGAACCTGCCGTGCGCCACCTGGGGCGTCAAGCAGCAGACCCCGGTCGACGTGCGGTCGCACCGCGGGCTGCCCGGTGTCCTCATCGTGCAGAGCACCCGTGACGCGGCCACGCCGTACACCGGGGCGCTCGAGATGCACCGGCGTCTGCAGGGCTCGGAGCTCATCACGGAGAACGGCGCCGGCTCGCACGGCGTCACCGGTCTGGTCAACCCGTGCATCAACAGCCGGGTGGACGACTACCTGATCAAGGGCAAGCTCGACGGTCACGACGTCGTGTGCACTCCGCACGCCGTTCCCGTGCCCGCTGCTTCCTAGGTCTCCCGGCTCGGTCGGAAACGCCTCGCGCCGGTCCTCGTGGACCGGGGCGAGGCGTTTCCGGGAGCCGTGACGGGCCAGGTCAGCGGAGCAGTTTGCGTTTCGCCCGCTCGAACTCCGGCCGGGTCAGCAGGCCGCGCTTCATCAGACCCGCGAGCCGCTCCAACTCGTCCGCCAGTGAGACGGGCGGCGGCGCGGCGGGCGTTCTGGGGGCCCGGGACTGCTTGCCGATCGCGGCCTCGACGGCCCTGCACAGCACCTCGAAGTCCGCCTGCTGCTCCTTGCCGAAGGACACCGAAGAGTCGGTTCTCGGAGCAGGGCCGCTGCCGGTGCCTCCCGTGTTTCCGCCCAGCAGGATGAAGCGGATGCTCCCGTAGCCGGTCCAGCCGGCGGCCTTCCAGCGGACGGCTCCGATCCGGGCGACCGGAAGCCGCTCCACCCGCTTGCTGAGCAGGCCGGGCCGCTGGATCGTCACCTGCTCACCGTCGAAATCGACGTGCACATTCCTGCTGCTGGCATCCATGTCGCCCCCTGAGCGCCGATGGACCGGAATCCTTCCACGGCGCAGGTCCGCGTGGGGCGATACGACGAATCGGGCAGGCCGGCGGGCGGGCGGACGCCCGCGTGTCGCGGGGGACCCCGGCGGAGCGGGTAACTTGGCTGGATCATCCAGGCGAGGCGAAGGCACATCGATGGCGAAGCTCAACGGCAAGATCAAGTGGTTCAACCCGGGGAAGGGCTTCGGTTTCATCACCCCGGCCGACGGCGGCCCTGACGTCTTCGTCCACGGCAAGAACATCGAGGGCAACGTCGCCGACGACAAAGCGGTGGAGTACGAGCTCGGCGACGGCCCCAAGGGCCCGCACGCGCTGAATGTGAAGGTCGTCTAGCCACCGCGGCGGTCGGTGCGCCCGGCGGATCGGCTGCGTCTACAGCAGTACGAACATCGCGGCGCTCGCCGCGCCGACCGACGCGCCGGCCACGGTCTGGGCGACGGAATGGTAGGTCAGCGCGACGCGCGACCAGCACACGGCGGCGACCAGGACGTAGCCGAGGAGCCACCAGGGCGAGGCGACGGCGGCCAGCAGCGCGACGACGCCGGAGGCCACCGCCGAGTCCACGCTGATCTTCCAGAACGTGTTCACGGCCAGCAGGACGACGGTCACCGCCCACAGCGAGACCATCGCGATGAGGATGTCGGCCGGCGCGTGGGCCAGCAGCATCACCGCGGAACCGACCCCGATGGAGCCGAGGATGACGGCGAAGATCGGTGCCCGCTGCGTACGGTCCACGACATGCCGGTCGCCCCAGGTGCCGCGCTTGCGCTCCCACTCGATGTAAGCGGCCGGAATGACCCCGGCGCACAGTGCCGCGAACAGCCCCCACGCCGCACCGCTCACGTTGCCCCCCGCGGCCGTCCCGACGCCGACCAGACCGGCGAGCAGGACGTTGCGGGGCTGCAGGACATCGGTGACGATGCGCGCCGTGGCCTCCAGCCTCGTACGGGCCGCTCCACGGACAGGACCGGCTGCTGTGACGGACCGCTGCGGGGGCACCGCGCAGGTCTCGGCGGCAGGGGTTTCGGCGGCGGGGGATTTGATCAAGTGGCGCACCAGCTCAGGGTAGAGCCACGCCCCGCGGCGGGGACGCGCGGGCCGACGGGTGTCGGGAAGTACCTAAGGATGACGGATTCCGCAGGGCGCGGCCGATCGTAGTGTCGGGCTCAGCAGCAGGGGCCGGAAGCGGCACCTGTGACAGCCGGAGCAACCGCATCCCTGGAGGATCGATGTCCACCTACGCCGTCGCCTATGTCCGCAAGATCGTCAACCCGAGTCCGGAGATCGCGGAGTACCTGCGCCACGTCTCCGACACCATGGACCCCTTCGGCGGCCGGTTCCTCGTGCACGACGGCGAGCGGGAGGTCCTGGAGGGCAGCTGGACCGGCGGCCTGATCATCATCGAGTTCCCCGACCGGGCCAAGGCCCGCGCCTGGTACGACTCGGAGGCCTATCAGGCGATCCTCCCGTTCAGGACCGACAACATCGAGATGGACGTCATCTTCGCCGAGGGCGTGCCCGAGGGCTACCGGGGATCCGAGGCGCTGGCCAAACTGCCCTTCTAGCAGCGGTCTTCACCGGGCCGGGGACGGAAACCGGGCAGAGCGCCCCAGCGGTCACTCGGGCCGGGCCTGCACCTCGGGCCCGCCACCACGCCAGTCGATGAGCGGATGGTCCTCGACCTCCACGTCGTCCAGACCGGCCCGGCGCAGGAACTCCACGATGTCCGGGAGCGAGTACGCGCGGCCGACCGGCGTCCCGCCGATCGTCACCCGCCGTGTGCCGTTCTCCAGCGGGTAGACGACGACCTGCTGCGCTTCTGGATCCATATCCCTAGGCTGCGCGTTCGAGCGGCCCGGCGCATCTCTTGTGGCGTATTGCGTTCACTCCCTTCACTCCTCTCAATCGCCGGCGAGGTCACGGCGGCGGAAACCGGTCAGACCCACGGCCGCCGCCACGGCAGCGGCGAGGACGAGCCATACGTAAGGCGCCGCCGTCTGCGGTCCGCCCGGCGCCTTGGGCAGGTGGGTGAACGGTGAGAGATCCAGCATCAGCTGGGGCAGCACGGGACCGAGCTGCCCGCACAGGAGAAGGGCGGCGAAGACTCCCCAAGCCGCCGCGGAGGCCTCCGGCAGCCAGCCGAAGAGCACCAGGGTCAGTGCCGCGGTGACCCACACCGCCGGAGCCTGGGCAAGCGCCGCTCCGGTCAGCGTGGGCAGCTGCCCGCTGATGTCGCCGATGGTGGCGCCGTAGGCCAGCCCCGCGGACAGTCCGCCGACCGCGAGCAGCACGAGCGTGCCGAGGGCGGGGAACACCAGGTGGCTGCAGGCCCAGCGCACGCGGCCGACGGCGTTGGCCAGCAGGGGTTCCGCCAGTCGGCCGGTCTCCTCCGAGCGCAGCCGCAGTGTGCTCTGCACGGCGTAGGCCGCGGCGAGCATCCCGAGCAGTCCCATGGCGGTGGCGAAGAAGGAGTCGGTCAGGGCTCCGGGTCCTCCCATCCGGCGGACCATGTCCCCCAGCTGCGCGTTGTCCTCGACGATGCCGGAGATCGAGTTGCCCACCGAGCCGTAGAGCGCTCCCGCGACGGCGAATCCGGCGGCCCAGCTGTACAGGGCGCCGCGCTGCAGCCGCCAGGCGAGGGCGAACGGGCCGTTCAGTGCCGCCGCGCCCTCGGCCGGCCCGGGGCGGGCCGGGAGCAGCCCTGCGCCCAGGTCACGTCTCGCCACCAGGACGTAGGCGGCCCCGGTCATCACCGCGGTGAAGGCGGCGACGAGCCCGAGCACCCACCACCGGTCCCCGGCGAACGGCCGGAGGTTCTCGGTCCAGCCGAGCGGCGAGGCCCACACGAGGGGTGACGCGGCGTCCGCCGCCGCGTCGCCGGCGGCGCGGAGCAGGAACGCGAGCCCCGGCAAGCCCCTTGGCGACCCGAGCGCTCGCGGTGAGCTGGGCGGTGACCGCCGCGACGCCCGCGAACATCAGCCCGCTGCCCGCGAGGGCGAGGCCCAGGGCGGCCGATCCGGCGACCGACTGGCCGAGCACCGACAGTGCGGTGGCGACGATCAGCGCGAGGGCGGCACTTGCCGTCAGAGCGGTCAGCAGTCCCGCGGTGAGCGGGGCACGCCGTCCCACCACGCCGGAGCTGAGCAGTTCCTGGCGGCCGCTCTCCTCCTCCTCGCGGGTGTGCCGGACCACGACGAGGATGCTCATCAGACCGGTGAGCGCGGCACCGATACACCCCATCCGCCAAGCGGTGAGCGCACCGATGCTCTCCCCGCTGAACGCCGGTCCGTACAGCGCCCGCAGGGAACTGTTGACGTTCATGCTGCGGGCGAAGTCCGTCCGCTCCTTGAGCGTGCCGTACAACGTGCCCAGGGAGAGGCAGGTGCTGAGCACCGCGGCGGTCAGGGCGTAGACCCAGACCGGGATCATGATCCGGTCCCGGCGCAGCGCCAGCCGGGTCAGCACACCGGTGCCGGTGACGCTGCCCCCGCTGCCCACCCGGACACCGACGTCGGTGGCGCTCATCGGGACACCGCGTCCGGCACGGCCTGGTAGTGGCGCAGGAAGAGCTCTTCGAGGGTCGGCGGCCGACTGGTCAGACCGCGTACCCCGGACTCGCCGAGCTGCCGCAGAACGGCGTCGAGTTGATCGGTGTCGACCTGCAGGCTGACCCGGTGGCCCCGGATGTCCAGGCCGTGCACTCCGGGCAGGTCCGCCAACCCGTGCGGGGAGCCGTCGAGTTCGGCGGAGATCGCGGTGCGGGTGAGATGGCGCAGTTCACCGAGGGTGCCGGTTTCGACGGTGCGGCCCTGGCGGCCGCCGGGACGCGATCATCGGCCGGTGGGAGCACACCCTGCGCGCCGGTGTCGAGGCGCTCGGCTCCGGCACCCAGGCCGGCTCCCGCCTCGAGGAGACCGCGGAGTTCTTCGCCTTCCTGCAGAAGGAACTGCATTCGATGATGGACCGCTGGCGCGACCACAAGGAACAGCTCCGCGAGCACAAGGCATAGCTCTGCGGGTGTGCGTCACCGAGGACGGGCACCCGTCAGACGGCGTCGTCGCCCCGGATCCGGACGAACCGTACGGTCGCCTGCCGTCCCGTGCGCACACGGACCTCGACCAACGGGCCCTCGCGCACCGGTCGCAGGGGCGATCCGTCCTCGTCCCGGACCTCCGGACCGAGCAGGCCGGCGACCGCCGCCGCGATCCGCCCTGCGGTGACCGGGTCGAGACGGGGTGAGGTCTGCGCGCGGGTCGCGTCGTCGAACTCGACCAGCACCGAGTCGGGGCGCCGTTCCGAGCCGATGACGCCGACCAGCCGGGCGTCGACGGTCTCGGCGTGCCGCACCTTGATCCACCCCGGCCTGGCGCCGGGCCGGTAGGCGGAGCCGAGCCCCTTGCAGACCAGGCCCTCCACGCCGTGCGGCACCAGGGTCTCGTACCAGTCCAGCGCCACGGCGCGGTCCGTAGTCGCCAGCACGGTCTGCACCTGCGGTGCCAGGTCGCGCAACGCCGTGCGCAGCAGCTTCCAGCGGTCGGCGAGCGGCAGGTCCCGGATGTCGCTGCCGGGAACGGCGAGGCAGTCGAAAGCGACGTACGCCACGACGATGCCCGCCGCACGGCGCTGCGCGTCGGGGCGCAGCAACTCGGTGAAGGCGAACTTCCCGTCGGCCCAGGCGCAGATCTCACCGTCGAGCACGAGCCCGGCGGGCAACGCCTGGGTGAGGGTGGTGGCGAGGCCGGGGAACTCGGCGGCGATGTCGCGCCCGGAGCGGGTCTGCAGGACCGTGCGGCCACCGAGGGCGAACGCGACGGTGCGGAATCCGTCCAGCTTGACGCTGTACTGCACTCCGCCGGGCAGCGCGTCCTCGGCCGGGATGCCGGCTTCCGTGCGGGGGCGCATCACGTCGACCTGCGGACGCACGACGACCGGATCCGGACGGTTCACAAGGGCCGCCTCATGAGGGCCGCGTCATGACGGCAGCTTCCCGGCCCGCTTGCGCTCCAGGAGCGGAGCGAACAGGTCTCCGTGTTCGGCCACCCGGTCGGGGACGTCGGCGATGGTGAACGTGAGCTGCTCCGGATCGTCGCACTCCTCGATCTCGTCCCACGACACGGGCGTGGACACGGTGGGCGTGGCGCGGGCGCGGACGGTGTACGGGGCGGCGGTGGTCTTCTTCGCCGAGTTCTGCGACCAGTCGATGAAGATCTTCTCGGTGCGCAGATTCTTGGTCATCCTCGACACCACCTGGTCGGGATGGTCCGCCTCCAGCTCCTTCGCGAGCGCCTTGGCGTAGGCCGCGGCCTGCTCGGGCGAGGCACCGGTCAGCGGCGCGTACAGATGCAGGCCCTTGGAGCCCGACGTCTTCGCCCAGGACTCGATGCCGTCGGCGCGCATCCGCTCACGCAGCAGGAGGGCGACGGCGCAGCAGTCGACCACGGTGCGGTCCTCGCCGGGGTCCAGGTCGAACACGAGCCGGTCCGCCGTTCCGGGCGCGGCGGCCCTCCACTGCGGGACGTGCAGCTCGATGCACGCCAGGTTCGCCGCCCACACGAGGGTGGCGAGGTCGTTGATCTGCACCTGCTCCATCTCCTCGCCGCCGCTGCGCTCGGTGACCGACGTCGTCACCCAGCTGGGGGTACCTGACGGCGGTCTCTTGGCGAAGAACGACGTGGCGTCCACCCCGCTGGGGGCGCGCAGGAGCGACAGGGGCCGGCCGCGCAGGTGAGGCAGCAGGACGGGGGCGACGGTGGCGTAGTAGTGCACCAGTTCGCCCTTGGTCGTGCCGGTCCGCGGATACAGGATCCGCTCCAAGTGGGTGAGGGACAGCTCGCGACCCTCGATCTCCGTGATCGGCATAGTATGAAATCTCTCACATTTAGGGATAAAACGATGAGATCGCTCTGGAGCGGCACTCTGTCATTCGGCCTGGTCGCCGTACCCGTCAAGCTCGGCTCGGCCGTCAGCAGTCACAAGCTCGGCTTCCGGCAGATCCATACAGCCGACCACGGGCGGGTGCGTCTCCAGAAGGTCTGTGCACTCGACGAGCAGGTCCTCACCCAGGCCGAGATCGGCAGGGCGTACGAGACGGCCGACGATCAGCTGATCGAGATCTCCGACGACGAGTTGAAGGCCCTGCCGCTCCCCACGGCCAAGACCATCGAGGTGAGCGGGTTCCTCGATGCCGACAGCGTCGACTTCCTGAAGCTGGACACGCCCTACTTCCTCGCCCCGGCCGATGCCACCGCCAACAAGGCCTACGTCCTGATGCGCGAAGCGCTCCAGCGGTCCGGCAAGGCGGCCGTCGGCAAGCTCGCGATGCACAACAGCGAGCACCTCGCACTGGTGCGCGCCCACGACGACGTGCTGATCCTGCAGACCCTGCGCTGGCCCGACGAGGTCAAGTCGACGTCCGAGGCCGCCCCGACCGGCAAGGTGAACATCACCGACGCCGAACTCGACCTCGCGGACACCCTCATCAACGCCCTTGGCCAAGCCGACCTGGAGGAGTACACGGACAACTACGCCGAAGCCGTACAGGCCCTCGTCAGTGCGAAGGTCGAGGGCGGCGAAGCACCGTCCGCGGCCGACGGAACCGGAGGCGGCGGCAAGGTCGTCGACCTGATGGCCGCCCTGGAGGCCAGCGTCGCCCAGGCCAGGAGCACCCGCCCCGACAACGCCACCGACGCGACCGTCACGCCCATCAAGAAGCCGGCGAAGAAGACCGCCGCCAAGCGCGCGGCCCCGGCGCAGAAATCGCCACCCAAGAGCAGCGACACCAAGAAGTCCACCGCGAAGAAGACCACGGCGAAGAAGACCACGGCGACGAAATCGGCGGGCGGGACGGCCACGAAGGCGACCGCCAAGAAGACCGCGGCGAAGCCGGCGAAGAAGACCGCCGCGAAGACCGCAGCCGGCAAGAACACCCGCAGCGCCTGAACCGCCGTCCATCGCGCATCCGTGTCCCGTCCGGCCGATACTGGTCAGGTGGACAGTGGTCGTACGGCAACCGCGCCCTCCGGCGTGATCGACGAGGCGGTCCAGTGCCTGCCCGCGCCCGCCCTGCGGCCCTACATCGCGGGGTACTGCGGTTACCGGCAGGACGGTGTCCCGCCCACGCGGCACCGCGGCATGCCCTCGCCCTTCCTGACGTTGATCTTCACCCTCGACGACCCGCTGACCGTGGAAGTGCACCCCGACCCACGGCAGCCGCCCGGCCGCTACGACGCACTGCTCGGCGGCCTGCACACCACGTCGGCGCTGATCACCCACGGCGGACGGCAGTCCGGTATCCAGGTGGCGCTCAGCCCGCTCGGCGCGCGCGCCCTGCTGCATCTCCCCGCGGGTGAACTCGCCAATGCCGACATCCCGGCCGACGCCGTCCTGGGACGGCTCGCCGACGAGGTACGGGCCCGGCTGCGCGACGCCCCCGACTGGCGGCAGCGATTCGCCGTCCTCGACCGGATCCTGTGGCGGTACGCGCGCCCGGAATCCGCTGTCCCGCCACAAGTGGTCCGCGCCTGGGACCTGTTGCTGCGCTCCGGGGGCGCGCTGTCCGCGTCGGCGCTCGCGAAGGACGTGGGCTGGAGCGGCAGGCATCTGGCCGGCCGGTTCCACACCGAGATCGGACTGAGCCCCAAGGCCGCGGCCCGGGTCATCCGTTTCGACCGGGCGCGGCGGCTGCTGGTCGTCCGGGCCTGCGGCCGGGGACGCGACGTCCTGGACGGTCGCGACGGCCTGCCGGATACGTACGCTCCCGGCACTCCGAACGGTCTGGCGGATCTCGCGGCCGACTGCGGCTACTTCGACCAGGCGCACCTCGCGCGCGAGTTCCGCTCCCTGGCCGGCTGCGCGCCGAGCCGCTGGCTGGCCGAGGAGTTCCGAAACGTCCAAGCCTTCGCCGCCCCCTCGGCGGCAGAGTGGACATCGGACGAGGACAGCGGGGCCGTCCAGCACTGAAGCCGCTCCGCCGCAGCACCGACCCGAGGAGGTCCGGCCCGCATGGACGCCACCGAGAGCACCGATGCCACCGAGACGACCGACACCACCGCCGCCACGGACGGCAAGGAGCCCGCGCCCCAGGTGTGGCCCAGTCTGCGCGCCCGTGATGCGCGCGCGCTGATCCGGTTCCTGGTCGAGGCGTTCGGCTTCGAGGAGACCGTCGTGTATGGCGAGGGCGACCGCGTCGACCATGCCCAGCTCGACTGGCCGCCGGGCGGCGGCATCATGCTCGGCAGCGTCCCCGAGGACGGCGCGGCGGACCATGTCGCCCTGGTGCCGGGCACCTTCGGCGCCTACGTCGTCACCGATGAGCCCGACGCGCTGTACGACCGCGCCCGAGCGGCCGGAGCCGAGATCATCATGGAACTGACCGATACCGACTACGGCTCACGTGACTTCGCCGCGCGTGACCCCGAGGGAAACCGGTGGTTCTTCGGCACGTACCGCGGTGCGCCGCGGAAGTAGGGACCGCGCAAGGGACCCGCGGAGGGAACCGCGAACGGGGGAGGGGGCGGTACCGCCAGGAATACCGGCGGTACCGCCCCCTCGTGGGTGCGTGGTGCTTACTTCGCGGAGCCCGCGCCGGACGAGGGCGAACCGTACCGGCGCTCGAAGCGCTCGACGCGGCCCGCGGTGTCCAGCACGCGGGACGTGCCCGTGTAGAACGGGTGGCTCGCCGAGGACGTCTCCACGTCGACGACGGGGTAGGTGCTGCCGTCCTCCCACTCCACGGTCTTGTCACTGCCCGCGGTCGAACGCGTCAGGAATGCGAAGTCCGCTGAACGGTCGCGGAAGACGACCGGGCGGGAGACGGGGTGGATGCCGAACTTCATGGGAGATACCTTCCGTTGTGCGGAACGGGTGGGGCGGCCGGTCCTCGTTGCCGGCGGGATGCGCGCGGCCTGATCCGCGGTGTTCGCGTGATCCGGCTGATCCGTGCGGTCAGCGCTCCTCGCGGAAGAGGACGTGCTGTCCGGCGGCCGGGTCGTACTTGCGCAGCACCAGACGGTCGGGGTTGTTGCGACGGTTCTTGCGCGTGACGTAGCTCTGACCGGTGCCGGCCGTCGAACGCAGAGTGATGACCGGACGGGCGTCATTGCGTGCCATGGAATTCCCTTCCAATGCGGTGGTCTCCAGGACACCGAACGTAATGATTGTCATTGTCATTCGGTATCTGCTCGTCTCAACGCGACCCACCGCCCGCACATTCCCGATCCGGGAACTCGCTCAAAGCGACGATCGTTCACTTTGTGTGATCGAAGATCCCGGAGGTTACTGCGGCTCCAGCGTCCACCACTGGGAGGCGACGTCCTGGTCCTCCCACTGCTGAACGTTCGCGCCGTCCTCCTTGCTGCCGTCGGCGACCTCCAGCGTCTTGCCGCTGATGCCGCTCACGAGGGTGACGGTGCCGGGTGCGTCGAGGTGCTGCTCGATCAGCCATTCCTGGGCGCCGAAGTTGTTGGGCCGCCACTGCTGGACGTTCACCCCGTTCTCGGTGGCGGCGCCCGCCACGTCGAGCCGTTTGCCGCTCCGGACGTTCTCGAGGTGGTAGAGCGCGCTGCCTTCGTGGATCGGGAGCACCCGCCAGAGCTGCGCGTCGGTTCCGTTCTCCACGCCCTGCTGGACGTTGGCGCCGCTGTTCCTGCGGCCGTCGGCGACCTCCAGCAACAGGCCGCTGCCCACGTTGCGCACGCGGTACAGGCCCTCTTCGACCGCTGCCGGCCACTGCGAACCGCTCACCGTTTCCAGCCCCCGTGTCCATGGTTCACCGACTGCCGACCCTGCCAGCCGTGCGGCGGCGGTGCAAGATCGACGCGGCATGCGGCGCGAGGAGGTCCCAATGCGCCGAGGCGGGGGCGGTGGGGTGCGGTGTTCGATACGCTGACGGCTCCCGGGTGGTGACTCCTGGAGAGCGCTCTCCCGGGCGTGCTATAAAGACCGACATGAGCGAAGTCCTCCGACCGGCACTTTCGGGACCTCCCACGCTGGAGGATGTGGCCCGCGTGGCGGGTGTCTCGCGTGCGACGGTCTCCCGGGTCATCAACGGGACCCGCAATGTCGACCCGGCCATCCAGGAGACGGTCCGCCAGGCCATCGCCGCGACCGGCTACGTGCCCAACACCGCGGCCCGGTCGCTCGTGACCCGGCGTACCGGGGCCATCGCGCTGGTGGTGTCCGGTGCGGGCGGTCCCGGGCCGGACGACGCGGTGCGGAGCGAGGTGTTCGTCGACCCCTTCTTCGGCCGGGTGGTCAGTGGTGTGGTGGGGTTCTTGCGGCCGTTGGGAATGCATCCGGTGCTGATGCTGGCCGAGACCGGCACGGCGCGCGACCAGGTGGTGGCGTATCTGCGGCAGGGCAACGCCGACGGGGCGATGGTGGTGTCCACGCATGCGGGCGACCCGCTGCCGGAGCAGATCACCGAGGCGGGGGTGCCCGCGGTGCTGTTCGCCCGGCCGGCCCGGCCGATCCCGATCAGCTATGTCGATGTCGCGCATCAGGACGGGGCCCGGCTGGCGGCCGACCGGCTGGTGGAGCGCGGCTGCCGGGAGGTGGTGACGATCTCCGGTCCGCTGGACGTCCCGGCCAGTCAGGACCGGCTGACCGGCTTCCGCGAGGCGATGGCCCGCCACGGCTTCCCCTATGTGCCGTGCGCGGAGGGCAACTTCACCCAGGGCAGCGGCGAGGCCGCGATGGAACGCCTGCTGGCCGAACATCCCCGCCTCGACGGGGTCTTCGCCGCCAACGACCTGATGGCCCAGGGCGCCCTGCTCGTTCTGCGCGACCACGGCCGCCACGTTCCCGACGACGTCAAGGTCATCGGCTTCGACGACAGCAGCGCCGCCACCGCGTCACGCCCCGCACTCACCACCATTCGCCAGCCCGTGGAAGACATGGCAGGTGAAATGGCCCGTCTCCTCCTGGACCGCATCACCACACCACAGCAGCGCATCACCTCCGTCATCTTCGAACCGACCCTCGTCATCCGGCAGTCCGCCTGAGATCTCGGGCCCACGTCCCGACTCAGTGCGCTGGAGAGCGCTCTCCAATCCATCGGGCAGGATCTGCCGGGAACCCGACGCCGGGGCGTCCTGTGCCGGGAGCCGGCCCCCTTCGGGCACCATGGGTGGCATGGCCACCATGATCGACGCCGAATGGCGCGCATTCATCAGCGAGGGAACCCGTACCGGCAAGCTCGCCACCGTCCGCGCCGACGGGCGCCCGCACCTCGCGCCGGTCTGGTTCCTCCTCGATGGGGACGACCTGGTCCTCAACACCGGCAAGGCGACCGTCAAGGGCCGCAACCTCGCCCGTGACGGCCGGGTGAGCATCTGCGTCGACGACGACCGTCCGCCGTTCTCGTTCGTGGTCATCGAGGGCAAGGCCCGGATCAGCGAGGAGCTGCCGGAGGTCCGCGACTGGGCGACCCGTATCGCCCATCGCTACATGGGCCCCGAGCAGGCCGAGGTGTACGGCGCCCGCAACGGCGTCCCGGGTGAACTCCTCGTACGCGTGCACATCGACAAGGTCATCGCGGTCAGGGGCGTGGCCGACTAGGGCGTGTTTCGGAAGGAGCGGCGTTCGCCCGGAGGGCGTGGCCCACGGCGTCTGGTGGGTGCGCTCGCATGGCGGAGGGTCGTCCTCGTACTGGACGTAGGTGGACGAGCCCGACAACGCGGCGAGTGCGCGTGCCAGGCGTCGTGGGCCAGGCGGGACTTTCGCAACACGCCCTAGTACTGCAACGGTCTTTGTTCTGATGTGTGGGCAGTTTCTGGTGGTGTGTGGCCGCGTCGTTTGTAGTGGCTGATGCGGGCTTGGAATTGTCGGCGGCGGCGCCAGTGTGACCAGTGCAGGACGT